>CAYYRY010000040.1:0-2609 GCA_964474245.1 uncultured Ruminococcus sp.
GTCTCTCCCGTATCATCGTCGGCTATACCTACGACGACAAGCCGGTTACCTGCGGTGAGCTTAAGGCGGCAGGCGCTATGACCGCACTCCTGAAGGATGCCATCAAGCCCAACCTCGTACAGACTCTCGAGGGAACCCCCGCATTCGTACATGGCGGTCCCTTCGCTAACATCGCTCACGGCTGCAACTCCGTTATGGCTACAAAGATCGCTCTCAAGATGGGGGACTACACCGTTACCGAAGCTGGGTTTGGTGCTGACCTCGGTGCTGAAAAGTTCCTTGACATCAAGTGCCGTATGGCAGGCCTCACCCCCGATGCTGTAGTTGTGGTCGCAACCGTTCGCGCTCTCAAGATGCACGGCGGCAGAGCCAAGACAGAGCTTGCAAACGAGGATATTGAGGCTCTCGAAAAGGGCATCCCCAATCTTCTTCGTCATGTGTCTAACATTAAAAATGTCTACAAGCTTCCCTGCGTAGTGGCAGTTAACCGCTTCCCCACCGATACCGATGCTGAGATCGACTTCATCATCGCAAAATGCCGTGAGCTCGGCGTTAACACCGTTCTCTCAACAGTATGGGCAGACGGCGGCAAGGGCGGCGAGGAACTTGCTCGCGAGGTCGTACGCCTCTGCGAAGAGGAAAAGGGCGACTTCACCTTCTCATATGAAGATGATCTTTCCATCTCCGAAAAAATTGAGGCAATTGTCAAAAAAGTATACGGCGGTGACGGCATAAACATACTTCCCGCCGCAAAGAAGCAGATCGCTTCTCTTGAAGCCCTCGGATTTGGCAATATGCCCGTTTGTATGGCAAAGACCCAGTATAGTTTCTCCGACTATCCCACAAAGCTCGGTGCTCCCGAAAACTTTACCGTTACCATCAAGAACGTCAAAGTATCCGCAGGCGCAGGCTTTATCGTAGTCCTCACCGGTGACATCCTCACCATGCCCGGACTTCCCAAGGTACCCGCTGCAGAAAAGATCGACGTGGACGAAAACGGACGTATTACAGGTCTCTTCTGATACACAAGCAAACTACACGGTGCTGTCGCACTTACGTAAAAATGTATAAAAATTGTAGGGACAGGCGTCTTCGATTGTCCGTAACGAAGGATCCTCGACACATAATATGTCTTGGATTCAACGGAACGGGACGTCGAAGACGCCGTCCCCTACAGGTTCTCAGGCGTTTTTCAATTATTTCCCAAAAGCGACAGGTTCTGTGTTTGCAAATCTCATATTGCGCCACGGCGCCGAGGTACGTAACCATGTTTATACTTATAACGGCGGCTCTCATACTTTTCGGTATCAAGTTTGCCCCTAAAAAGTCCTTCTTTGAGGACAGCTTTTCCATCGGTCAGGCCCGCGCCCTCAAGGGTATATTCGCCTTAGTCGTAATGTTCCATCACCTTTACGGTATTCTGCTCCCGTCCTTTCTCTCGATAAAATATTTCAGAGACGTGGGATTCCTGATGGTGGGAGGCTTCTTCCTCATTTCGGGATACGGACTCATGTACGGTGTAAAGCATAAAAAAGGCTACCTGAAAGGCTTCTTCATCAAGCGTATACTTACCCTGCTCATCCCTTATTATATTATTGACGCTGTATACGTCTATATTAAATACCTCACGTTAAATGACCCCGCAGCATTCAAGCAGTACGTCATTGAATCTCTGTTCGGACTCCAACTGTGGTTCGTACCCGTGATGGTAATTCTCTACGTGCTCTTCCGTATCTCCTTTATCGGCCACGAAAAGAGAGAGAATAAGTACGTCTCCCCCATAATCCTCACGATTCTTACGTTAGGATTCGTTGCAGCTTTCACTATCACGCAGCACACAGGCATCAACGTCCTTTACGGCTGTAACTGGAACGATACCGCCCTCTGCTTCGTCGTAGGTATGTGGTACTGTATCCTTAAGGACAGCTTAAAGTCCTTCCTTGAGAAGTATTATTACGTTATCACAGGAGCATCTGTCATTGTATTTGCCTTCCTTTTCTATAAGGTACTGAATCTCCCACCCTACGTATGGCCCACCGCCCCGTCAACACTTATTTTCAGAGAGCTTGCGGCAATTGCATTCTGCATTGTAGTGCTTCTCCTGTCAATGAAGATTCGTCTCGGAAACGGTCTGATAAACATATGCGGAGACCTTTCATTTGAGCTTTATCTCTCACACGCAATATTTATCACCCTGTTCCGTTGGGGTCCCATAAGTATCTTCTCCCGTGAATTCGTACTCAACGTACAGAGTGATGACTTATTCCTTGTTGCAGTGCTCGCAGGATCCTTCGTGTTCTCCTACGCAGTACACTTCATAAGCAAACTCATTCTGAAGCCCATTCAAAAAAACGTAAAAAAATAATCTTCTGAGAAAAAATGAGCCTTATGCCGTACATTTTGACGGTATAAGGCTCATTTTACTATAACAATTCAAATTAATACGTCAACTGCTCAAAGCATCTCACGTCTGAGCTCCTCAGGGCTCTTGAGGCTGAGGTATGCAGGAGGAATATCAAATACTGTCTTGCATCCGACGACTCCCTCTGATTTAATTCTGTAAGCAGCACGGGCATACGCCGTAATAACGGATGCTGTGAACTCAGGAT
>CAYYRY010000040.1:2619-11748 GCA_964474245.1 uncultured Ruminococcus sp.
AAGCTTCAGGCTGTATTCTATAACGTGACTGTTCTCGCCGTTAAGTCCTGTCTTACCGGTACGAATTACAAATCCACCGTGGGGAATACCGCTGTGATCGCGGAAAAGTTCATCCTCGCTGATAAAGTGGACCGTAGTATCATAATCGGCAAAATAGTTGGGCATTGTCACGATCTCTCGCTCAATACGACTGAGATCTGCGCCTTCCTCAGCAACTACAAAGCACTCACGTACGTGCTTCTCTCTTGTGGTAAGCTCAGGCATCACACCGCTTCTCACAGCCTCTAACGCATCCTCGACGGGAATGGTATACTGCTTTGCATTACGCACGCCTTCAATACGTCGGATAGCATCAGAATGGCCCTGGCTTACCCCCTTGCCCCAGAAGGTATAGTCCTTTCCGTCAGGAAGGATGCAGGAAGCGTAAAGTCTGTTCAAAGAGAACATTCCGGGGTCCCAACCCACGGAGATAATGCCGACGTTGCCGCCTTCCTTTGCCGCAGCATCAACCGCTTCAAAATGAACGGGTATCTTTGCGTGAGTATCAAAGCTGTCAACCACACAAAACGCCTTTGCAAGCGCAGGAGTCTGCACGGGAAGATCAGTAGCACTTCCGCCGCAGAGGATCATAACGTCGATCTTGTCCTTCATAGTATATACGTCATCCGCCGACATTACGGGGACACCGTCAGTAGCTATTTTAAGTGTTTCGGGAGCGCGGCGGGTAAATACAGCAGCAAGGGTCATATCGGGATTCTGTCTGATGGCAGATTCAACTCCGCGACCGAGGTTACCGTAACCGAAAATACCAATACGTATCATTAAATAATCAGACCTTTCTAAGCCGTGCGTACACGCACGAAAAAACTATGCTTTATTTTATCACAAATCCGCGTGAATTTCAATCACTATATGAAAACAAACGATAATTTTTTGTATTACTATTATTACACAAGCAATTATCCAACAAATATACGAAAAACTAAATCTCCATCAAATCTCTCACCTGTAATATAATAGAAACAGTATAAAACTACACCTCGGATTGACATACATAAATTGACATATTCCTGTAGTTGTTATATAATTACATAGGAATACTTGCACAGAAGAGAGGACACCGCATGAACGTTACCGACAGTATTTTCTCATCTCCCCTCCCGAGGGACATGGATTTTAGTGAGGCAGTAAAGCTTAGCTTAAAGCTTAGTGATGCCGTAATAAGCAGATCATATGAAACTGTAGATAAGGACACCCTCATTACATTTCTTTGCTCAGCGATGAACCTGATGGATAATGACGGTTGTATCCGTATGTATTACGAAAATGGAATGCCGTCTGAAGGGAGAATAGAGCTGATATATAATCCGACTTACGCAATAACCGTGCTGATGATCTATGCTTATCAGAATCATAACGCAGATTTCAATAAGGCATTATTACATACAAGGATACCTCACCTCCTGAACATACCTTATAAAAACGGTCTGGTAGGTCACGGATACGACAGAGAAATCACGATACTAGAGAATATGGAAATGTTCGCCACCCCCCACGTGATCACTTTCATTAGTGAATCTGGTCCATCTTTATTTTCGTCAACTGTAAAAAGTCAGCTTGCAAAATATTCAGCCAAGCTCTCGAAAGAAGAAAAATTCACACCTGACCCTTTTTCCCGGGCTCCCATAAACGCAAGAGCTTTGAAAATAGTATCAGCTTTTTCCAATAAGCCTCATGCAGTATTTGTTTACGGTACCCTGAGAAAAGGTGAACGCGCAGAACACTATCTTCAGGACTCAAATTATTGCGGCAAGTTCCATTTAAAAAATGCCGCAATGTATAACCTTGGATCTTATCCCGGCATAATTGAACAGCAGGGAGAAAGTGTGGTAGGCGAAGTATATTTCGTTGATGACGATACCCTTGAACGCATGGACCGCTATGAAGGAAACGGAAGGCTCTACGAAAGAAAGCTCGTTCCCGTATGCCGTGACGATGAAACGATATACGCATGGGCATACTATTATCTTGGTGAGGTTCCGGTTACCAATCTGATGCGCGAGCCTTGGAATGCAGACGGAGAAGATACAGTATGGTATGCCGCATACGGTTCAAACCTCAGCGAAAAGCGTTTCGGCTGTTACATATGCGGCGGGCTGTGTGAAGAAAACGGAAAAGTATACCGCAGTTGCTGTAATAATACCCTTTGGAAAGATACGATGAAAAAGACCTTCAAGGGTCAGCTCTATTTCGGTAATAACAGCTTAACATGGGGTGGTATGGGTGTTGCGTTTTATGATGAAAACGGTAAAAACACCGTACAGATGAAGCTTTACTAAGATAACGCGCGCTCAACTCAGCGACGTACAGACTCAGGAAGGTAACAGTCCGTCATGGTACGGTAAGCTTGTATGCCTGGGCACCGATTTTGACGGATGTGAGATATATACGTTGACATCTGAAACACGCCGTCCCGAAAATCTGCCCTCTGACGAATACATCAACTTAATTAAAAAAGCGCTGACAGAAGAATTAGGCTATAGCGACGGATCTGCCAATTACTACGTGAACAGTTGTATTAAGAAATAATTGATAATCGAGTAGGAAACTGACCATTAATTGACCAGCCGACCTCTCACACCACCGTGCGTACCGATCGGTACACGGCAATACGGCAATACAATTATAAATAATGCAGATACTTGTACGCGTCGGATATATCATAGTATCCATTACCCTTCAAAAATAATTATTATATTAAGCACGGAGTATATCATGATCTACACACCACAGACAAAAAAAGCATTAAAGCTATGCTTCGAAGCGCATAAGGACCAAACCGATAAAAGCGGTCTGCCATACGTTTTTCATCCGTTTCACCTTGCAGAACAGATGAATGATGAGGAGACCACTACCGCAGCACTTCTTCATGATGTTGTTGAGGACACCGACTATACATTTGATGACCTCTCTGCCATGGGATTCAGCTCAAACGTCATAGCCGCGCTACGTCTCCTTACCCATGACAATTCCATTCCCTATATGGACTACGTCAAGGAAATTAAAAATGATCCCATAGCCAAAGCTGTCAAGCTGGCAGACCTGTATCACAACATCGACCATACCCGTCTTGAAGTAATGACTGAATCTGATATTGCCCGCGCTGAAAAATACCGTAAGGCTATAGAATTCCTTGAAGCTTAAATCGTCACATATAAACGTCACGGTGCCGCGTTTCTTACTTTTCAGAAACACGGCACCGTTTTGTTATTCAGTTAATTTTGCCTATCAATATCAGATCTCAGGCTTGAACGCAGGCATAAGCTGCAGCTTAAAGAGATTTGCCTTGTGCTTCCTGTCGATGACAGCCTTCTTCGCTTCATCGGCAATAAAGCCGGTGCGAATATACAAGTCAAGCTCCGCATATGTGAATCCGAGATTATCCTCATCGGATTTTCCGCAAAGACCGTCAATGGGAGTCTTATCAACCAGCTCATCCGGCAGACCCAAAAGACGTCCGATCTCCTTTACTTCGGTCACCGTAAGGTAAGACATGGGAGAAAAGTCTCCAACCGAATCACCGTATCTCGTCGAATAACCGACCCAGTCCTCAGAAAGGTTACAGGTGTTGGCAACTCTGCCGTTGCAGCTCTGAGACACTGCATAAAGCGTGGACATTCTTATTCTTGGAGGAATATTCTGAAGAGTCTGACTCGTAATTTCAAGATCAGACGGAAAATTTTTGATAATTCCGTCGATGGCGTCCTTCACGTTAATAACGTAATGCTTGATTCCCAAATGATTGACGAGCAGATACGCCATATCAATGTCATGCTGCTCTCCCTGAGGCATCAGCACACCTATAACACGATCCTTTCCCAGAGCCTCCACGCAAAGGGCGGCAACGATGGAGCTGTCCTTTCCTCCGGAAATTCCGACCACCGCATTACAGCTGGGGCCGTTTTTCTCGAAAAAGTCTCTGATCCACGCGACACATTCGTCTTTTATTCTTTTTGCATCAAACATAAGTCTGCACCTCAGTTAAATACTGTTTTACAAATATGGGAAAATACCGCCTATTAATATCTGCCTATCTTTGAGTAGTCGTAAGGCGTCTCAAATTCAAGTCCGTGATCCTCTACGATAGTATAATCACCGATGGCGGGATTCTTGAAAATGTGAGGCGCATCGCCTTCACCGTTTATAGCTTCCCTTCCCCAAATGGGATTGTTGGTATACTCGTTGAACTTATTATTGTGATAGTCATGCTCCCAATGCTCAGTCTCTCCGTAACCGAAGGAATAGTTATTCTTGATCACGCAACCTGCGGAGTTTGCAAGATTATAGTATTCATCGATGTTTTCGGGAGTGACCTCGGGTCCGTAATACGCCTTGAACAGCTCAGGCCATCTTTCCTCCCAAAGCTCAAGTGCCTCGGGGGCGGTGGGAAGTCTCTTGGGAATAAGGCTGAGCATATGAGTCCAGTTACCGCTGGAAACGTATCCGTCTTCAGCAAGCATATCTACCCACTTAGCCCATACTCTGAGGGGATTTCCCGTACCGTCAAAGTTTCCGATAATAACGTTATCTCTTACCACGTTGTCACGTCCGCCAGAATGGAGGAACGCATATTCGCCGGGCTGATATATCACGTTACCGTAGAACTGCTGACCGGAGATACCGTCGTCAATATACACAGCCCACGCTCCTCCGCGGCCGGAATTGATATTGCTGAGCAGATTGTAGCGCACGATATTATCTCTGTCAGTATGAGTACGTCCGCAGTATATAGCACCAAGGTCGGTATATCTGAGGATGTCGTGGATGTAGTTGTACTCCATTACGCAGTCGATACTGCGGTCCCAAATGGTGGAGAACAGGAATGCAACGTGAGGCGCATGGTAAAGCTCGTTGTGAGATACCGTAACGCCTACTGCATCGGTAAGTCTGACACCTGCGGTCCAGGTGTGGTATATCTGACCGTAATCGTGGATAGTATTGTTGTCAATGACGGTGTTACAGGGAATGATATAATCGAAGTCACCGCCGGTTACTACGACGCCGCCCGCGGAAAGCTCGCAAAGCTCGGAATTGATGAGCTTATTGTTCATACCGTTAAGGTAGACCGCCGTATAGTTACCGTTAGAACCAATAATTCTTGAGTCATCGATGGTAACGTTGTTTGCGTTTACAATGATAGAGTCTTCAGAACAATAGCTGAAGTCAAGACCCTCAAAGGTGATGTAATCTGCACCGTCAAGCTTCAGGAACGTACCAACCGTTGCAAGAGTGTATCTCTCATAGTTGGGGTCGTACAGATACAGGGTCTTCGTGTCGGGATCGAACCAGTACTCGCCCTGCTGGTCAAGCTCCTCGGAAATGTTCATGTAGTAAACGCTAACTCCGCCCATGGATCCGAATCCATAGATGGTATCCTGAGCGACCATTTTGAGAGTACCTGTCTCTTTGTCATAGCCTTCGATCAGAATATAGTCACCGTCGTACTCATGTCCCGCACAGCCGATAGCCGCAATATTTTCATAGGTGTGGTAAGAGTTGAATTTCGCCGCACCTACGGGAGTGAGCTTACAGTTCCATGCACCGTATCCAATGCTTCCCTCCGTGCTTTCGAAGGACTCAACGAACACGATCATCTTGTCGGGATTTACTCGACCCGTGGGGTTCTTGTTGGGAAAACGGGCCATATCGATCCTCATTTCCTCGCTGAACAGCTGGCTCATACCAGTCATTTCACCGTCAGTAGTCTTGTTTGACATATCTGCCTTCACGATCTTGTCTCTGTTTGCCTCGGGGAAAAGATAATAGTCACTCTCGTCGATGGGACCAAACTCATCGATATATGCGGTAACGCCGTTGGAGAACAGCACGTCGCCGTCGCCGTACTTGGTATATCTGATGGGCACTTCGGCAGTACCTGCGTCAGCCTCGGTAAGCTCAAGCTGCATATTTCCGTAGTCTCCTGCCATGAAGGCAACCACGATCTCGTCCTTAGCTGTCTTCTTAAGCTCACGCACCTTCTCAACAGCCTTTTCAAAGGTTGCAAGAGGCTTATCCTTGGTACCGGGGTTTTTGTCGTTACCGTCAACGGCTACGTAAAGATCCGCATCCTCAAGGAGAGGATATTCCTTCTCCGTATAGGTGGATATGGGCTTCGGCTCCTTGAGGAGATACTCGTAGTCAAACTCAGCGGTAGCAAAGCGATGGATGATAGCAGCAAACTGCTCACGGGTGGCAGTGTCCTTGGGGGACAGAGTGTCACCGCTGCCAGTACCCTTGATAAGGCCCGTCTCGTTACACCACTGCATAGCCTTCTTCGCCCAGTTAGCTACGCTGGATACGTCCTTAAAGGAGGAGATATCCGCAAGCTTATCCGTCTTTACGTTGCTGTACTCGGCATATCTCACGAACATGGTCGCAAGCTCCTGACGGGTGATCGCTCTGCCTGGTGAGAACAGATCCTCACCGAAATCGTTGGTTCCGGTTGAAGTAACGATACCGTTGCCCTGCGCCCAGATAACGGCGTCATAGTAGTATGCGCCATCCTTGAGGTCTCCGTACGTACTCGCACCGAAGTTTGTCTCCGGTGAACCGTTCATTCTGAAAAGAACGGTAACTACCATGGCTCTGGTAAGGCTGTCCGTGGGAGAGAAGGTCGTACCGTTGCCCGTTCCGTTCATAAGTCCGTTATCATAAACGTACTTCACGGATTCGTAGGCCCAGTTTTGCTTAACGTCCGTAAACGGCAGCGCATCTGCCGCTGTAACGCCTGTCGCACAAATACCAAGTAGCATTACCGCCGCAAGGATAGCAGACAAAAGTTTTTTTGCTTTCATTTTTCGTCTCCTGTGTTTTCTAATTTTTTTTGCAATACGCAAATTACCATGTTGAAATTATACCATAAAACAGCGGTATTGTAAATAGTTTTATAGGATTTAATCAAAACTTCTCCCCCGCTTCACCTCACATCGGATAAGCCGCACCGAAAAAAGTGAGAAAAACGGCACCGCACGCAAAAAGCGACCGAAATAAGAGCGCTACCCATATATTTTTCACATATTATCGTGCAAAATTGCGCATAACTACTTGAAAAAATCCCGATTATGTTATATAATAAAGTGAATAATTTTATTATGCATACTTTGAAAGGAGATGCCTCCCACCACGGGACGGCACACACTTATTATGGTAACAGCAGGCGATTTCAAAAACGGTATTACCTTTGACATGGACGGACAGGTCATGCAGGTAATCGAGTTCCAGCACGTTAAGCCCGGTAAAGGCGCAGCTTTTGTAAGAACCAAGCTGAAGAACGTTATTACAGGTGCTGTGATCGAAAAGACATTCAGCCCTACAGACAAGTATGAGAATGCTATCATCGAGCGCCGTGAGATGCAGTATCTCTACAGCGACGGTGACCTCTACTACTTCATGGATATGGAGTCCTTCGAGCAGCTTCCCATCGGTCAGGACCTTATCGGCGACAACTTTAAGTTCGTTAAGGAAGAAATGATGTGTAAGATCCACTCTTACCAGGGCAAGCCCTTCACAGTAGAGCCTCCCATGTTCGTTTCTCTCAAGGTTATCGACACTGAGCCCGGCGTACGCGGCGATACAGCTACAAACGTAACCAAGAACGCAACCGTTGAGACCGGTGCGGTAGTACGTGTTCCCCTCTTCATCAACGAGGGTGAGACCATCAAGATTGATACACGTACATCTGAGTATCTTGAAAGAGACAAGGGCTGATCCTATCTGTCCGAATTTTAAAATTTAGAAAGGAATACTACTATGAGTATTATTGAAAAGAGCGCATACCTCAAGGGTCTCCTTGACGGACTTGACCTCGATATGACAAAGCCCGAGTGCAAGATCATTGCAAAGCTCGTTGATATCATCGAAGATATGGCTGAAGAGATCGAAGAAATCAACGAGGATATCGACACCTGCACCGATTATCTCGAAGAGCTCGACGAGGATCTCGGCGAGGTAGAAGAGATCGTTTACGATATCGATGATTGCGACTGCGATTGTGATGATGACGATTGTGATTGTGATTGCGATTGCTGCTGCGGCGATGACGATGATGACACAGAGTTCTTCTGTGCAATGTGTCCTTCTTGCGGCGAAAAGATCTACTTTGACGAGACCTGTGATCCCGAAGAAGTAGTTTGCCCCTCCTGCCAGGCTCCCCTCATCGACGACGAGGACCTCGAGGACGAGGAATAATCTGTTAGTTTGTTTTTCTGAGAGACGGTAAAATACCGTCTCTCAGTGTTTTCAGCGGAAGCATTCGTAAGCAGGACTTGGAAATGTCGTGCAAAATGATCTATCCCGACAATCTTAAATGAGTGTATTTCATTATCCGATTGAACGCCGCTTCAGCGGCAGAATGGAGAATATCATGAAAGTAAGTATCATTGGCGATTCAATTGCCATGCAATACGGTCCCAGAGTCAAAGAGCTTTTAAAAGGCGAATTTGAGGTCTGGCAGCCTGAAGATAACTGCCGTTTTTCCAAATACACCCTCAGGGGACTTTTTGATTGGGAAAAAGATATGAGAGGCTCAGAGATCGTACACTGGAACAACGGACATTGGGACCTCTGCAACCTTTTCGGTGACGGCCCTTTTACCTCAGAGGAGGAATTCATCAGCAATATGCTCCGCATTCTGGATATACTGCAGAAAAGGCATAAGGTTATTATCTATGCAACCACTACCCCATTACTAAAGGATGGGTATAACCGCAACGACGTTGTTGAAAGGTATAACGAAATAATCGTGCCTGTACTGAAAGAAAGAGGCGTTATCATAAACGATCTTCACGCCCTCATTAAAAGCGACGTTGGCAGGTATATCGACGAAGACGACCCGATTCACATGAACGATGCGGGAACTGAGGCGTGTGCCCTGCAGGCAGCCGCTTACATACGCAATGCGGCAAAGGGAATTGAGGCAGATGTGATGAACAGCTATGCAGATACAGGCGAGTCCGATACAATAGGGGCACCTGTACTGCTGTGATAACAGAATATGCTTTAGAAATACTGAAAAATCACCAATCGAGTAGGAGGCTGACCATTAGTTGATCAGCCGACCTCTCACACCAC
>CAYYRY010000041.1:0-11479 GCA_964474245.1 uncultured Ruminococcus sp.
TGAAGTCGGCCTGCCATGAAGGCTCACCGCCTGATACTGTAAGGCCGCCGCCGGTGGTGTCGTAGAACATCTTGTCCTTAATTACATCTGCGAAAACCTCTTCAGCTGAGATCTCGTAGCCCATGATCTCGTTTACCTTGTTGAGACAAGCCTCAACGCATGAGCCGCAGAGAGTACACTTTTCTCTCTCGATATGTAATTTACCGTTTTCGTCTATGGTACGTCCGGGGCATTTTTCAAGGCATCTGCCGCAGCCGGTGCATCTCTCCTCGAAGAATGAGAGATTTCTCTCTCTGTCAAGACCCTCGGGATTGTGACACCATATGCATCTGAGAGGACATCCCTTTAAAAACACGCAGGTACGGATACCGTCGCCGTCGTGAATACAAAACTTCTGAATATTAAATACTGTTCCCATAATATATGTACCTCCGTGTAATGGTAACTGATTTTTCGGACATTATAACATTCAAATCCAGTTTAATTATATCATATACAATTACGCATTGCAACATGGTTTTTTCACTGCAAACACGATTTTGTGTAAAGATTTTCGCAATATCCTATCCCGAAAGGCTCCGCCATATCAATAAAACAGCATATGCTATTGACTTTTCCCATTAATATATGGTAAAATAAAACAGTCGGATGTTCACTTTTACATCAGAATATTCTCCGGGTACTTAAACGTCAAGCCTTGTCTCTCCCCGTGAGGATATATCTCTGAACACACTTCCTTGAAACGGAGAAACCAAAGATGAAAAAACACATTACATCTTTTATTATCATCATAGCTCTTCTCATACCGACCGTTATTGCGGTAAAGAGTTACTTTGATGCACAGAACGCACCTGCAAGCTCAAAAAACGCCCTCAGTCTTCAGATCGACGACCTCAACGGCAACTCATACGTTATTGACAAGGAAAACGATCCGGAAGAGCTTGCACAGATGATCGATTATTACACCGGCATTAACGCAAAAGCCACCAAGATCCTCGCTCTTCCCGATTCCGTATCAGGACAGAAATTCTTCAAGGTTACAATCAGAACCCCCATCAAGGATGAGTCTTATCAGTACTTCATTTCTACGACTCCCTCCTTATGCTATATGGTAGATCCCAACGGCTCAGCTTATCAGATCGCAGAGGCAGATGCTGCTAAGTTCCTAAACTCAAAATATGCAGAGAGCCTTTATCCGGGAGCCACCCGTCCTACCCTTACAGTATCAAACGAATTCAATGTCGCTCCCAAAACGTCCGTATGGAAGTACAAAACGTACTCCTCGGAATTTGTTACAGCCGATACAACGAACATTGTCACAGATAAGACGATCCATTACGACATCAACGGTTCTATCACCGTAAAATTTGATATTGAGCCTGATCTGTGTACGGTCAAGATAACCGACAGCACCGGTCTTGTAATATTCGACGATTCCGCCGCAAACCTTGCAAATCTCATGATCGACGAAGAAACGGAAGTAGTCGCTGAGATCACTGCAAAATGGTACGAGGAATCCGCCAGAGACTATTTCGGGGAAAACACCTACTGCTTCTCCGCAACACTTAAATCCCCCGCGGCATTCTACGTGTCCAAAACCGAGATCGAGTCCGGTAAATTCATTACGCTTTCAGCAAAGTCAGTTGACGATATCTCAAAGATCATCTACGAGTGCGAGCCTGACCTTGGTGTCACGCCCACATTCTATCCCGAAGGAGACTACGTTCACGCACTGCTCCCCATCTCCTTAGAGACGGAAACAGGCACCTACGTTATTACTCTCTCCTACGGAAGCACCGTTCAGACCGTAAACCTCAAAGTCGTCAAAGAAGATAAGGCGGATTCATACGTTGAAGTCCTCACAAGCGTTCTTGACAGCTGCTACAGTGATGCTGCTGTTACTGAGTTCGATGAGCTTGTAAAGAGTCTCGCAGGAACAACGTCCGACAAGCGTATGTTTGACGGATACTTCTTATCAAAGCCCGGTGATGCAATGCTCTCCAGAGGCTACGGCAGAAAGATCATCCTCAATAACGATCCCGAAAAGTCCTTCATCAATCCCGGCGTAAACTACAGACTTTATCAGGGAAGCTCAGTTCCCGCCCTGAACGCAGGAACCGTAGTTTATTCAGGCACTACCGCATTCAGCGGAAACACCGTAGTTATAGATCACGGTATGGGTCTCAAAACATGGTATTGGGGACTTGACTCCACCTCTGTTGAAAACGGAACTTCAGTTTCCAGAGGAGATGAGATCGGCAAATCAGGTACAACTGGTCTTCTCGGAATCGAAGCAGGCTTCGAGGTGGCAATGTCCATCGGAGATATGTTCGTATGTCCCTATGATGCGTGGGATGACGGCGAAGGTGGAATAGTCATGGAAGGCGTTTATAAAGCTAAAGAATAATATGATCAAGTAAGTGATAACGGACCGACATGGCTGCCGTCTACCGGATAGTGTACCGGTCGGAGGCAACGTGTCGGTCTAAAGCTTTTCTGCGTCAGATCACACTGTGTACCGGACGCAATATTATGCGTATAATAATGTATTGATGCAAATCAAGATATTCCGCACAGGTGCGGCGAAATCTATCGTCACCTATTTATAACGCTGTGCGGCAGTAAATGGAGATCATTATGGAATCACTCAAACAGCTAACTCCCGACGTCAGAGGGAAAAGAGTAGCCCTCATAGGTGCAGGCGTATCAAATATGCCGCTTATCGGATTCATAAAGGAACACGGAGGAGAGGTCACCCTCCGCGAAAAGAAGACTGAGGCTGAGCTTGGTACCCGTGCGGACGAAATACGTGCTCTCGGTGCCACGCTGATCAGCGGAGAGCACTATCTTGAAGGTCTTACCGAGAACATCATCATCCGTTCTCCCGGCATCCGCCCCGATATTCCCGAATTTCAAAATGCCGCAGATAACGGAGCATTCCTCGCCTGCGAGATGGAGATGTTTCTTGCAAACGCTCCCTGTCCCGTTTTCGCAGTAACGGGAAGTGACGGTAAATCCACCACCACTACCATACTTTCAAAGCTTCTTATGCCGAAGGGAGAGTCTTATCTCGGCGGTAATATCGGTGAGCCTTTGTTTCAGAAGGTAGACTATATGACAAGCGACGACATGGCGGCAGTTGAGCTGTCCAGCTTCCAGCTTATGACAATGGACGGTAAAGTAGCTGCAGCCGTTATCACCAACATTACCCCCAATCATCTGAATTGGCACACAGGTATGGATGAGTACATCGAAGCAAAGTGCCGTATTCTCAGAGATACAGGCAGGGCTGTACTCAACTACGACAACGACGTGACCCGCAAGATCGGTGAAAAGCTGATCGAGGAAAACGTCACTCCCGTTACGTGGTTCTCTCTTTCTGAGCTTAAAGAAAATCACGGCGCGGAAAGAGTGTTCTTCCTCCGAGATGACGGAAACGTCATCGTCCGTGATGCGTGCGGATGCGAATCTGTACTTCTCAGCAGGCGTGAAGTAGTACTCCCCGGGCGTCATAATATCGCTAACTATATGGCTGCCGCAGGTGCGGCTTGGGACGTCACGACCCCTGATCGCATAAGAGAGGTGGCAAGCACGTTTGCAGGCGTCCGTCACAGGCTCCAGTTTATTACGGAGAAAAAGGGTGTGCGCTACTATAACAGCTCCATTGACTCCTCTCCCACAAGAACTGCCGCTGCGATCTCCGCATTAAGTGAAACCGCGCCGGACAGACAAATCGTTATCATATGCGGAGGCTACGATAAAAACATCCCATTTGATCCCCTGGCAGAAGCTCTTCTCTCATGTCCCATAATAAAAAGCATTATACTCACGGGTGCTACTAAGGAGAAGATACTGTCAGCCATCGAAGCATCTCCTCTGTATAACAAGGAAACCGATCCTTCCCGTATAAAATTATGTGCTGACTTTGACGGTGCTGTACACCTTGCCGCACAATGTGCATCTGCAGGAGACTCCGTTCTTCTGTCTCCCGCTTGCGCGAGCTTTGACGTTTTCCCAAATTTCGAAGTACGCGGAGACCGTTTTGCTGATATAGCACGTTCTTTTGACGACTGAATAGAAAATGAAAAATTACATTGATATATTGAAATGCCTGATAAGCATACCCTCAGTATCAGGATTTGAAAAGGATGCCGCAGACAGTGTCATGGAGATCGCCTCGGAGATCGGATTCGAGACGACAAAATGTGACCGTCTCGGCAACGTCGTACTGCAAAAAAGTGCCGGTAAAAAAAATACGCCGTCCATAGTGCTTGATGCTCATATGGATGAGATCGGATTCCGAGTCCGGAGTATCCTTGACAACGGGTTTATTGAAGCTGTCCCCGTGGGCGGAATAGATCCAATCATTCTCCGTTCCGCTGAGGTTACGGTACACGGGAAAGAAAAGCTTCTGGGTATCCTGTCGCTCCCTGAGGGGGGAGAAGGTGGTAAACCCAAGACCGTATACGTGGACACTTTGTACTCATCAGAACGTCTCAGAAGTATTGTAAACGCAGGAGATGCTGTCACCTTTTACTCTCCCGTAACACAACTTCATGGTGACCGCCTCATTGGGCACGCATTTGACGACAAAGCCCTTGCCGCCGTACTGCTTACAGCGGTGTCTCAGATCCCGTCAGATCTGCTGGCATTCAATGTGTACGTCACATTATCCTCAAGAGAAGAGGTAGGCGGAGGCGGTGCAGCCTGTGCCGCAGCTGATATTTCTCCCGTTGCCGCCATTGTGACCGACGTCAATTTTGCAACAACCCCCGGAGTGGAGGATGATGAATCGGGTGTACTCGGAAGAGGCCCCATGGTATCAATTTCGGCGGTAACTGACCGAAAGCTTACAGACAGCATCATCAGCTTAGCCTCTGAAAACGGAATCAGGACATCCCCGGTGGTGGAGTCATCAAACACGGGGACAAATGCCAGTTTGTTATACATCGCCGGAGGCGGTATTCCCTGTGCTGTTGTAAGTCTGCCTGAAGCGGGTATGCACACTTTTTCCGAATGTATAAGTCTGAATGACGTCCACAGCCTCATAAGTCTGATCAAGGTCATCCTGACAAGCGCGACTCTGGCATCAAGACTCCGCGAAAGAGAGGTGACACTTGATGTTTGAACTTTTAAAACGTCTGTCCGAGGCATCTGCACCGTCAGGATATGAAAGCCCTGTCGCAGAAATAATAAAAAGTGAACTTGAGCTTCTCGGCATCAAGCACGTCACACTCCCTGACGGTTCTGTCATCGGAATTATCAGGTGCGGTAAGTCTGATGCAAAGCGAGTCATGCTGCAGGCACACATGGACGAAGTTGGCTTCATGGTGAAATCTCACCACAAGGACGGTTATCTGTCCCTTGCGCCTCTTGGTATCACGGATACCTCTCTCCTTACAGGAAGAAGAGTCATCATACACGGCGAAAAGCCGTTTTTCGGATATATCGGTGCAGTTCCCGTACATCTTTCAAAAGGGAAGAACATTCCAGATTACTCCGATATTTACGTGGATATAGGTACTGCCTCCGGAGTTTACTCGGAAAATCTCGTTCCACTCGGATCCTTCGGAAGCTTTTACACAGAGTTCACCTCTTTCGGTGAAGACGATACATTTATTAAAGGAAAAGCACTTTCTTCAAGGATCCCCTGCGCCGTTATTCTCGAGGCTGTCAGAAGCCTATTTAACATCAGCGCAAAGCTATCCTGTGACACATACGTTTCATTCACAGCTCGCGGTAAGCTCGCTCTTTGTTCCGCAGGTGCCGTATATCGAAGAATAAACGCAGATGCGGTGATCTCCATTGTAGGTACAGATTCAGGTGACACACCGTTCAAAGCAAATCCCTACTGCATTTTGGGCAGCGGCGTAGTCATCCCCACAACTGAAGAAAAGTACACCTATGACACTTACGTCACAGATTGTCTGAAGAAAGCCGCATCAAAGGATGATATCCTTATATGTGACGCACCTCCTATCCCCAAGGATAAGGATACTGATTATGATCTTCTCCGTATGAAAAACGCCGGTGCCCACTTAGGTGCCGTCCGTATTCCTGTCCGTTACAAAAACACTTCCAGCGAGGTCGCATCCAAAGAAGACGTGACTTCTGCCGTCAAGCTGTTACAAAATGCCATGATGGACATCTGCAAGTAACCGTTTCGGTATGGCAAACCACACATCACTCTGAATGGAGATTAATATGTTAGATAAAATCAAATTATTTCTTGACACCTCCGATATATCAGCCAGACTTACCGAATTATGTGATGATGTTAAAAACATCGGCATAGGAAGCCTCGTTGGTATTATTCAAGGGACAGCTCCGGACAAGACTCCCATCATGCTTGCCGTTCATAAAGATCTCCCCCACTTTATCTGCTCCGCTGTAAACGGAAACGGCACCGTCTCGCTGTCTCCCATCGGCATCCCAAAGGCTGATCAATTTGCCAATATGACTATTGTCTCCCAAGAAGGACACTGTGGATTTATTCTTACCGAAGATAAAGGTGCATCCGCCTTTGTGGGAGACAATACAGAAGTGTTCCGCATGGGAGAGCGCTTCAATATTAAAAGCAAGTTAATAACATTTAGCGGAAATACAGTCTCCTCATTTGGACTTTCAAGTGCCATTCCCGCGGCAGTACTTCTCACCGCAGCCGAGACACTGTCAAAATCTCGTCCTAAGCGCGACGTATACTTAGCCTTCACGGATGAAGGACAGTATGACTATAAGCAGTATTTCCCCGTTGCTATGGAGATGAATGCACATGAGGTTATATGTATCGGAAGTGTTGATTCAAACGCTGTAGACGGTGAAGACAAAGCCTTCGTCAGACTTTGGGACAGAAGCTTTGCCGCAGACAAGCGCCTGTCAGACGAGTTAATAGCCTGCGGTGCGGCTCCTGCAGTGCTTACAGAGGGGTCATGTGCCGCGCTGAGGATACAAGTTAACGGTATTCCCTGTGCACAGCTTGATATCCCTGTTAGATATATCAACAGTGCGCATGAATGTGTTAAGCTTTCAGGTGCACAAAAGCTTGCTGAAGTGATATGTACGTTCTGCAGAAAATAGTTCCCCATAATAATTTAAGATAATAATACAATTAGGAAAGGAGTCTTCCATGCTTTCAGTAACTTATACTGCATCTGTCTTCGGCATTGATGCATTTATGGTGACTGTCGAATGCAACGCAACACGAAGTCTTCCTGATTTTGAAATAGTCGGTTTACCCGACATGGCTGTTAAAGAATCCAAACAGCGTATTCTGAATGCCGTTGCCAATTCAGGAGTTATCCTCCCCGATATGGAAGTAACTGTGAATCTTGCACCTGCCGACGTCAGAAAAGAAGGCTCTGCACTGGATCTGGGAATTCTTGCGGCTTTGTTCATTTCATCAGGAGTGGTACCGTCTGACGTTAAGGTAGACAAGTCCTGCTTTATCGGAGAGCTTTCTTTCACAGGCGAGGTTCGACCTGTCAAGGGAGCACTAAATATGGCGATAGGTGCAGCCGGTGCAGGATTTAACGAGATCTTTGTTCCCATCAATAATCTGCCCGAAGCATCAGCCGCCGCGGGTAACGGAGTTCGTATCTACGGTGTCAGATCTGTCCTTGATCTTATGTCTCACCTCAAGGGTGACGGACCGATCACACCTGTCACTGATCCGCCAAAAACCGTTGTAAGTGATATAAAAACCGTCTACGGTGATTTTTCTCAGATAAAAGGTCAGCTTAAAGCACGTCGTGCCGTGGAGATCGCCGCCGCAGGAGGTCACAATATCTTGCTGGTTGGCCCGCCCGGATCAGGAAAATCCATGATAGCAAAGCGCATACCCACCATACTTCCCGAATTAACATATGCCGAAGCCATTGAGACAACCAAGGTCCACTCCATATCAGGTCTTCTCGACCCGGACGACGGTATTATCGGACACAGACCATTCCGTGCGCCTCATCACTCCATGTCCACAGCGGCGCTTGTCGGCGGCGGCAAGATACCCATGCCGGGTGAGATATCACTTGCTCATAACGGAGTATTGTTCCTCGATGAATTTCCCGAATTCAATAAAGGCGCCATGGAAGCTTTGAGAGCACCCATTGAAGACTCCACCGTTACCATCACCCGTGCCGCAGGAAGGGTTACTTTCCCATCTGCTTTTATGATGGTATGTGCAATGAACCCGTGCAAATGCGGTTATTACGGAAGCCGCCGCGGTACCTGTACCTGTTCACCCGGTGAAGTCAAAGGCTATTTATCAAAACTTAGCGGCCCTATGCTTGACAGAATAGACATTCAGGTTGAGATGCCTGAGCTTGACTTTACAGAGCTGTCATCATCTGCACCGGGAGAGTCCTCCGATGTTATAAGGGCACGCGTGGCTGCGGCCAGAGAATTATCCCGCGAGAGATTCAGAGCTGCAGGACGTGCCGATTATGCACTCATGAGCAATGCAAAAATGGATACTGATGACATCCGCGCATTCTGCGAGCTTGACGAAGGCTGTCTGAAGATACTTGAAGCATCGTTCAAGAAGATGAACCTGTCCGCACGTGCGTACGACAGAATACTACGCGTGGCAAGGACTATCGCGGACATCGACTATGTTGCAAACGGAGGAGAAGTCACTGAAGGCGTTGACGCCGGCGGCAAAATACAGAAAAAGCACGTAATGGAAGCCGTACAGATGCGCTCCCTTGATAAGTATTGGAAAAACAACTGAACAAATGTAAACAGCTCCCAATGAAGCATCAAGCAGCATGGGAGCTGAAACTATATTTTATGTAAGTATTACTTCTTCTGACTTTCAGCAATATCAACGATACTACCAACTCCGTCAAGCACCACCGTGGGACGGTACGAGAACGTATCTATTGTGTCACGGGTCGATACTCCCGAAAGCACAAGTACGGTGGACATACCACTCTCCATACCGGAAATGATATCAGTATCCATCCGGTCGCCTACCATAACTGCTTCAGCAGAGTGACAGCCGAGAATTTTAAGTCCCGTGCGCATCATGAGGGGACTGGGCTTACCGCAGAAGTACGCCTGCTTGCCTGTCGCAAGCTCAATGGGAGCAATAAGCGCTCTGCAGGCAGGAGCAATACCGTGCTCTATGGGACCGGAGATATCGGAATTCGCACCGATAAGCTTCGCTCCGTTAAGTACAAGGTTGGTTGCCTTTGTAAGTGTATCAAGGGAATAGCTCTTACCTTCCCCCATTACCACGTAGTCGGGATTAACGTCATTCATAGTAATACCGGCATCATATAGCGCATTAAAGAGTCCCGCTTCACCTATTGCATATACGGAGCAACCGGGGGACTGCTCCTTTAAAAATGCTGCAGTTGCAAGTGCACTTGTATAGAAATGCTCTTCTGATACATCAAGCCCCATTCTAGCAAGCTTCTGCTGAAGCTCTTTTCTTGTATATCCACTGTTATTAGTCAGGAAAAGGTATTCCTTATTTTCACTGTGAAGCCAATTGATAAAATCAACAACTCCGGGAAGAACCTTGTTACCGTGATAGATTACACCGTCCATATCGCATATGAAGCCTTTTTTACTGTTAAAATCAATCATATTAATCTCCATTCTGCCGCTGAAACGTCGGCGAAATATTACTTAGTTCGTTGAAATCAAGCTCAAATCACATCGGGTTTGTTTTAGTATCTATATTTAATACCATATATCATAAATTATAATATACTTTTCTTTACTTTTCAAGATATACACACGAAAATACTGTAAGAATGGCATATATTCTGAAATATCAGTTATTCTGCTGAAGAAGCAAGATGAAAAAGAGAGGGCTTCATGGGAAGCACCTCTCTTTTTGTTAGTATCAGATATTAGCCTGTGATACCGGAACGCTCAATACCCTGAACGATGTACTTCTGACCGAAGAGATACATAATAACAAGGGGAATGATAATAAGGATACCGCAGGTGTTCTTAACAGCCGCACCGAAGAGGGCGGATGAAGAAGCTTCTGTTAGCTCTGACAGTGAATCGGGAATCTTGATGATTCTTGACAGAAGCATGGGACCTGTCTGTGTGTAGAACAGATTGGAATAGAAGGTATCTGTCCACTGCCAGCAGAAGGCGAACATGAATACTGTTACGATCATTGTTACGGAAAGAGGAATAATGATCGTGAAGAATGTCTTGAATACACCGGAACCGTCAAGATATGCACTTTCTTCAAGCTCGTCGGGAATACCGCGATAGAACTGTCTCATAAGGAAGATAAACAGACCGTTCTTATATGCAAGACCGGTTGCGGACATGATCCACAGAGGCCAGTTTGTATCAAGCATCGCAATTCCGGGACGTTCAAGAATACCGAGCTTATTGAATATACCCAAAATACCGAGAATATCGAAGTCCTTGAAATGGAGGAACATTGAAAGCTTCAATGTGCTGTGAGGAACGATCATCGTGAAGATTACAAGAAGGAAGAGAACTCCGCTTCCTTTGAACTTAAACTTAGCGAAACCGTAGCCGATGAAGCAGCAGATAAATGTCTGCAGCACAGCACACACAAGTGAAAGCACTAATGTGTTACCAAAAGCTAAGAAATAGTCATTCTCAGTAATAATAGCTTCATATGTCTGAGGGGTGGGTGTCTTGGGGATAAGTCTTACCGTTACGTCTACGAAGTCGGACTCACTCATGAAGGAGGAGGAGATCTTAGAGAAGAACGGGAAGAGGATGATGTAGGATACACCAACGAGGAGAAGGAATCTGAAAAGATACCATACAACTCTCTTCACTGTGTAAAGGTTGAGGAACTTAGCTCTCAATCTGTCGATGAGAGGGGTACGGTCGAATTCGACACGAATCTTATTCTTAGATTCTTTTTTGATCTTAGGAGCATCTGCTCTGTTCATATAATTCTAACCTCCCCTTTATTAGTCTCTTCTCTGATAGAACACGAATGCACTGAGGATAGCAGCAACCGCACCGATAATTGCGATTACGAGCATGAAGTACATCCATGACATCGCGGAAGACAATACGTTACCGCCAACCTGTGTACTGTATACGTTATCGATATACGCCATAACAGTGTTACTGGAAGCGGTGAATGCGTCGATAACCGTGTAAATGGTGTTTACAAGGATCATCGGGCTTACCATCGGAAGCGTTACCTTCCAGAATGTTTCCCATCCGCTTGCACCGTCGATCTGACAAGACTCGTAGATTGCAGGTGAAATGGACTGGAGACCTGAGAGGAAGATAAGCATCTGTACGCCGCAACGGTTAACGATATCGAAGATACTGTTAACTGCATCAACAACGTACTTAACAAGTCCCTGACCGATAGCCATGTTTGCGAAGAGTTTTTGAACATCTACTACAGAAAGGATCTGTGAAGTTGCACTTTCCTCCTCACCGAGACCCATATCAGCCGAACCTGACTGCATGTTCTCGAGCATGGCATTGTTAGCATCGATCTGTCCGATAAGAC
>CAYYRY010000042.1:0-11397 GCA_964474245.1 uncultured Ruminococcus sp.
TTTTTCTCCGCTTTGCGGACCGTGTTTGTTTCAGTATTTATTTGTGTTGCCGCTTCAGCGGCAGAATGGAGGATAATATGACTGTAACCGACCGAACCGTAACCGAAGGTACCCTGCGACTGCGCCTGCCGTACGTCACAGCAGACACCGAAGCAGAAAAGGCAGCCGCCGCGCTCATCAACCGTACATCCTCCCGAATGGCAGAAGAGATCGCCGCATACGTAAAGTCAACCCCCACCGTCGTCCGCTATACCGCCACGCACATAACGGAGCAAAACGGCAAAGCACTCACGTCGGAATTATACCTCACCGCAGTAAAACGCCCCCCCTGCGGCATCGAAATCAAAAAGCGCACCCTCCGCCTCACCTGGAAAGGCACCCGGCTGAAGATAAACAAGCTATGACGTATCTATTGTACCCCTAAAGAGCCGATTTGTCAAGAAGCTAACAGAAGCTCATTCTCCCAACCGTATGAGCGAGAGCAATTCGCCTTGCCTCCCACCACCACAACCCCACGGCTACCGTGTCATCCTGAGCGAAGGGCTCTGCCCGAGCCGAACCCGCAGGGGGATGCGTAGCATCCGGATCTCCTACACCGCCCCACGCAAACGAATGATATATCGCTTTCGCGATATGATATACGGCTGACGCCGCATGATATATTTCCGCTGCGCGGAAACATGATATAATATCCGTTCCATCATATGCCGAAGGCATATATCACCCGTTCCGCGAGGAACGGATATCATTATGAGACCGAAGGTCTCATGCCCTCTCCACCAAAAAAAGGACCTCCACTTCCGTGAAGATCCTTCCAAACCTGTAAATATTCAAATCACGCCTCACATCAGAGATGCCACAACGTCGCCCATGGTGTAGTACCCCGCAGGAGCACCTGAAACAAACTTCGCCGCCTTGATGGCACCGGACGCAAATAAGTCGCGGCTTCCCGCACTGTGAGACAGAGTGATCACCTCGTCAAGCCCCGCGAATATCACGCTGTGCTCGCCCACAATGGTGCCGCCCCTCACGCTGTGTATGCCGATCTCGCGCTTGTCCCTCTCACGACGGACACTGTGCCTGTCGTATACGTACTCCGCCTCAGGACGAACCTCGCGTGCCGCATCCGCCAGCATCAAAGCAGTACCGCTGGGCGCGTCCAGCTTCTTCGAGTGGTGCGCCTCCACCACCTCAATGTCGTAGCCGTCTCCGAGAGTCTGCGCCGCACGGCGGACAAGCTCCATCAGAAGATTTATGCCCAGCGACATATTTCTCGACTTAAGAACAGCCACCCTCTCGCTCGCCGCCCTGATGATGTCCTCCTCATCCTCCGTGTGACCGGTGGTGCATATGACCACAGGCTTGGAGTGAGATACGGCATACTCCATCAGCGCAGGAGCCACCGTGTGATGTGAAACGTCAACGATAACGTCACATTCCACGTCCACCTCGGAAAAATTTTCAAATATGGGGAAATCGGCACTGCCCACACGGTCAACACCGCCCACTACCCTGACGTCCGTGGACTCGGAAGCAAGCCGTGCAATAACACTGCCAAGCCTGCCCGAGCACCCCGAAACAAGAATTCTGCAAGATTTCATTTTATGTATTCCTTTATTTTATAATATATGATATATCGGCGTAAGTGTC
Organism: uncultured Ruminococcus sp.; assembly: GCA_964474245.1. Classification (GTDB taxonomy): domain Bacteria; phylum Bacillota; class Clostridia; order Oscillospirales; family CAG-272; genus RUG11130. Next base: position 1,651 of record CAYYRY010000042.1, read on the forward strand.
GCCTAACGGCGATCGATATGTTTCGCCTTCGGCAAAACGAGAGGTGGATATGGCACCGTCAACGCATACCCGTACAGTTTATCCACGATCCTGCGTTTGCGGCTTGTTCTCCTTCACATTTGTCCTTGCAGGGGCAAATATATCACTCGGCGGTACATTCGCCTGCGGCGAAGTGAGGTGGCACCATGCCGAACATCACGTTTGCCTACGGCAAATACATCACTCCGAGCTTTGCTCGGAACTTATATAAGTCCCTCACGCACCATGGAAGCCTTCAGCGCCTCAAGATGCGCGTCCTCCATCTCGCAAAGAGGAAGCCTGATCTCCTCGCCGCAAATGCCCATGAGCGCACACGCCGCCTTAACGGGAATGGGGTTCACCTCAATGAACAGATTGTTGATGAGGTGGAGAAGCCTCAGCTGAAGCTCCCTCGCTCCCTTCACGTCGCCTGCCGCAAAAAGAGCACACATATCGTGAGTCTCCTTCGGCATGATGTTGGAGAGAACGGAAATAACTCCGCGGCCGCCGAGAGACATCACGGGGATGATCTGGTCGTCGTTACCGCTGTAGATTGCAAGGTCGTCACCAAGCTCGGCGGCGATCTCCGCCACCTGACTCAGGTTGCCCGACGCCTCCTTGACGCCCACGATGTTCTCGTGCTTCGCCAGCTCGCGGAGCACGGACACGGACATATTCATACCCGTTCTGCCGGGCACGTTGTAAAGGATAATGGGCTTCGTCGAAACGTCAGCAGTGGAAAGAAAATTCTTGATAAGACCCTTGGGAGAGGTCTTGTTGTAGTAAGGAGTCACCAGCAGAAGCGCATCCGCCCCCACGTCGCAGGCGTACTTTGACAGCTCGTTGGCGTAAGCGGTGTCGTTGGAGCCCGTACCCGCAATAACGGGGACTCTGCCGGCGGTCTTCTCAACGGTAAAGCGGATGCACTCCTTGTGCTCTTCGTCCGTAAGAGTAGCCGCCTCACCGGTGGTGCCGCAAACGACCAGCGCATCAATACCGCCGTCGATCTGAGAGTCGATAAGTCTGCCGAAGGACGCATAGTCCACCTCACCGTTCTTCATAGGAGTAATGAGAGCCGTAGCCGCGCCCTCGAAAACTATCTGCTTGTTAAATGTACCCATAATCATACAGCCTTTCGTAGAAAAATCAATTTTTTCGGAGAAAATCATCTCAAAAAACAAAAACCGGTTGAAAACCGGCTGTCTGTGTAATATAATATACGTAGCCCGAAAACACGGGAGTAATACACAGATAGCCCTCCACCAAACGGTGACAGTCCGCCGACTTTCGCCAAGCGACCCAGACACGCCGTCCGCCGACGCACCTTCGGCACCCCTCGCCCTTCACCCACGCTCAATCGGCAATGCGGTTGCCTTGCAACGGGTTACTCATCGGAGGCGCTCCTCTATCATTATATTTTCGTATCCGTTTTTTGATACTTACAGAGTTATATTATCACAAACCTTCCCCGTTGTCAAGCATATAGAAAAACTTATAGGATTTTTTCTGAAAATGCGCGATCCATGGGCGCACAAAACCTCACCCCACCGTATGGGACGAGAGTAAACTGCATCCCATAATCAAGGCTCTTTTGAATTAAAAAAAGATGAACTGTGAAGGGACGTACAGAGCACTGAATTATGCTTTTCAGACTCCTTTGTGCACGCGTTCTCCTTCCGTGTTGCTTCGCAAGCCACCTTCCTCCCGGAGGAAGGCTTAAAAATGCACTCGTTATTCATACGTTTGTGTACGTTATCCCATCCACCTCTCTTTTAATAAAATCGCTTTGCCGAGAGGCAAAGCTACCATGACGTTTGTCCCTTTGGGACAAATACATCACTCGGCAGTAACCGCCAATCTCCATGGCTGTAAATAAAACCGTACTCGCACCCATGGCTCCCTCCGGGAGGGAGCTGTCGGCTTGCCGACTGAAGGAGAACGCGCACACGTTAAATCCACGTTCGCTCCACCTCTATAGCACATCCTGCCATAACATTTGCCCTGAAGGGCAAATATTTCACATTCTCGCATAGCGAGAATATATCACATCCGCTTTCAGCGGATCACCCCCCAAGGAGACATCATGATTAAAAACACCCTCCCCGAAACAACACTCACCCTCAATGACTTCTACTACGACCTCCCCGAGGAGCGTATCGCCCAAACCCCCGTCTACCCCCGTGACTCATCACGCCTCCTCGTGGTAGACCGCAGCAAAAGCGAAAACGACAACCGCACCTTCAGAGATATCCTCGATTATATAAAAGAAGGCGATACCCTCGTCGTCAACGAGACCCGTGTCATCCCCGCCCGTATCATCGGACATCGCGCATACCGCTTTGATAAAGACCTGCGCCGCGCCGTAAAGACCGACAGTACCTCCCCAGTTGAGCTTCTCCTTCTGAAGCAGCTCGAAAACGACCGCTGGGAAGCCCTCGCCGGCCCCGGTAAACGTGCAAAGCCGGGCGACGTCATCGACTTCGGCGGCGGCAAGCTCACCGCCCACGTGGAGGATGTGGTGGAAGGCGGCTGTCGGGTAGTCCGTTTCACCCCCGCCGACTGCTACACGAGCTTATTTGACGCCCTTGACGACCTGGGCACCATGCCCCTCCCCCCGTACATCACGGAAAAATTAGATGATCAGGACCGCTACCAGACCGTCTACTCTAAGACCCAAGGCTCCGCCGCCGCCCCCACCGCAGGACTCCACTTCACCGAAGACCTCCTCCGCGAGGTAGAGAAAAAGGGCTGTAAAATTGCAAGAGTCCTCCTCCACGTGGGACTCGGCACCTTCCGCCCCGTCAAGGAGGAGCACATAGCCGACCATGAAATGCACTCCGAGTTCATCATGGTGGACGAGGCGACCGCAAATCTCATCAATTCCCGCCGTGCCGCAGGAGGCAGAACCATCGCCGTGGGCACAACGTCCTGCCGCGTCCTGGAAAGCGTAACGGACGACGAAGGCATAGTCCGCCCCTACTCCGGCGACACGGGAATATTCATCTACCCCGGCTACCGATTCAAAGCAGTAGACGCGCTTATTACAAACTTCCACCTGCCCGAAAGCACCCTGCTCATGCTCGTCTCCGCCTTCGCCTCCCGCGAGAGGATGCTCACCGCCTACGAAGAAGCCGTCCGCGAAAGCTACCGCTTCTTCTCCTTCGGCGACGCCATGCTGATTTTGTGATACAAAATCAGCAAAGTTAAAAGTAATAGTGAAAATTGAAGAAGAAACCGAAGCCTTTTGCCACCGCAAAAAGCTTCGGTTCTCTTCACTCTTCTCTTTTACCTCTTCACTTACCTATTTCCAAAACGACTTCCCTCGCAAGCTGAGACGCTGTTTTCATGGGGGAAGCTTCATCGGGGATAATCGTGATCCCTCCGTATCGCTTGAACCAGGTAATCTGCCTCTTGGCATAGTTCCGCGTGTTCTTTTTTATAAGCTCCACAGCATCACTCAAGGAAACCTCCCCGTTAAGATAAAGAAGCATCTCCTTGTACCCGATAGCCTGCGAAGCCGTCGTTCCGTTAACGAGCCTGCCCTCGCCTGCAAGAGACTTCACCTCGTCAAGAAGCCCCTCCTCCATCATAATGTCCACACGACGGTTGATCCTGTCATACAGTATCTCCCTGTCGTTGTAGCTTATGGTAACGACCGAGCACTCATACGGCGACTCCCCCTTCTGAGACAAACGGTCAGCCTCGGTCTTAGTCATGCCCGTGGTATAAAATATCTCCAGCGCACGTATGACCCGCTTCACGTTGTTCATGTGAATTGCGTCAGCAGCGTCGGGATCAACCTCGCGGAGCCTTTGATGGAGCGCCTCATTCCCGTGATGTGCCGCAAATTCTGCCATCTCACGGCGGAATGCGGCGTTTTCATTATCCTCAGGCGAGGTACCTTCAAATGAGGTAGGCCGCAACAGCGCATCAAGATACATCCCCGTACCTCCGCATATAACGGGAGTCTTCCCCCTTGAGATTATGTCCCTGATGGCATCGGCGGCACCGCCTGCCCAGTCAGCCGCAGAGTAATTCACATCAGGTTCACATACGTCGATCATGTGGTGAGGCACTCTCTCCGTGTCCGTCGATGCCGGCTTCGCAGTTCCGATATCCATGCCTCTGTATATTTGCATGGAGTCGCATGAGACGATCTCGCCTCCTATAAGCTCTGCGATCTCCAACGCCAATGCTGATTTTCCCGAGGCGGTCGGCCCGCCTACGGCAATAATGTGCGGTTTTGTGTTCATGTTTTTAGAATTCCTTTCAGCTTCCGCCGTTAGCGGATGTGAAGTATGACGAACAGGTGAGTTTCGCCATTTCCAACCGGCGATTCAGGACCGCACGGTACGCAAGGCGTACCGTGCTACCCGTCCTCAGCACATTCGCTGGCGCGAAGTGCGTAAATCAAAGGTCAAAAAACTCGCCGTTTTTGATAATCGAATATTCCCCGCTGCGAAGCACCGCTAAAAGCTCATCCGCATTTCTTATGGGCATATCCGTCGCAATACCGGAGTTCGGCATGTGATGTGCGTCGTGATGATCTGTGCCCGAGGTGAATATCTTCCCCTCGATCCGCTTAAAAATAAGCTCCGCCGCATCATTGTTCGATTGCTGCTCAGGATGCCCGTTGAATATCTCGTATCCGTCCACCTCTGACGGATGCAAATGTCTTTGACTGAATCTCAGCGGATGCGCATGGATCATGATGATCCCCGCCTCACTTGCCTTTGCCCTCAGCTCGTGTGCCTCAAGATCGGATAAAGTGTTGTCCGATAACAAAAATTCCTTCGTAACTCCGTAAAGAAGATAATCGTTGTCGTCCTCAAGGGCAAACTCAACTCCGTCGATCACGTAAAGCCTGCCGTCTGCCGCCTGTCTCGCCCTTTCACATACCTCAAACATATGCTCCACTCTCGCTCTGTACTCGTCATAATTGTCGTTAGACCACATATGATTCGTCAGCACCAGGGTGGTGTACCCGTGCTCAATGTACTTTTCCACTACTCCCTTTACGTCAACACTTGCACAGCCGCTTACCTCCGATGAATGACAGTGCATCTCAGTTTTATATCTTCGCATATTTCTTCTCCTTTCAGACTGTAAAAACTTAAAACAACGTAAGAGCCTCACTTTCTCTCAAAGCGGAGCACCCTTTGTATAATTATACTTTATAGTATTCATCTTGTCAAGCATCACAAAAAAGCAGATCCCACTCAGGCAAGCTCACGCCCGAATGGGATCAGTTTAATTATTGTTTCAGTTTTCCGCACGAAATACGGAATCTTAAAAAGATTATCTTCCTCTCAAAGCTTCCTCTGCTTCCTTGCGCACTTCGGGCATAGCTGACCGCAGCCAACAATGTAGTTTTCTCTGCAATCCACCGGCCTTGCCATCGGCACATCCGTCAGGTCACCGCACATCACGCAGTACTCATATCCTTCCGTGTCAGCAATTTCCTTTATACCCTTAGAAGCCTCTTCGGTATGTCTGTTACACGCCTCACAGCGGAAAATACGTGAAAGCCTCTCAAATATTCCCATCTTCATTCGTTATTTCCCCCGTCAGATACTGTATTTACGGCCTCGTCACCGGACTCGTCAGCCGAAATGCCGTTGACATCCGTCTCGGATATCTCACCGGGCTCCGCATCCTCGGCAAGTGCGCTATCACTCTCCGCACTCTCAGCACTATCCGTCACCACTTCGGTCGGCTCGCCGGAATCAGTGCCGGAAGCAGACTCCGTATCCGTCGTATCAGCAGACCCCACCGCCGTTGTATCCGCGGCATCCGTACCCGCCGGCCCGGAGGACTCGACGGAATCCGTGCCCGTAGTCTCAGTGACGTCCGAATCAACTCCCACGGTCTCCTCCTCGGAAGGCTCAGCGGACTCCGAAAGCGTAGTTTCCGCGCCCTCCGTTACAGGCTCCTCAGTTACAGCACCCGTGGTCTCCTCCGCAGGACCTGTCACAACAGCCCCCGTGGTATCCGAAGACTCAGGCTCCGTCACCTCAGGCTCCTTCGTGGAAGTGTCAGGCGCCGCCTCGCTTGTGGGACCTTCCGACTCCTCAACGTCCGTAGTATCCGCCTCAGCGGAAGACTCAGCAGACGTCTCCTCAGTACCCGAGGTCGCCTCCTCCGTATCGGAAGACACCTCCGTAGTCACCTCAGCGGACTCTTCTCCTCCAAGGTAGGGCGTCTCGTCGTCTACCGTCTTCGCCTTCAGCTCTATGGTACTGCCGCTGACGATGAATATCTCCGTCCTGCCGTCATCCTTGTAGCCGTAGTAGACCGAGGTACCCCAGTGAGAAAGCACCTCAAGCTTTGCCGCCTCATCCAGCAGCAGCTCAAACTTCACCTTCGCATCGGCAAGCTTTTTCTCCGCATCCACGCCAATCTGGTCGGTGTAGTACTTCTTGCCGCCGATATTTATGATGCAGAAGCCCTTGTTAGCCGTGCTGTCACCACGGGTCAGCTCAACGGTATACCTACCCGCCTCAAGCTCAACCACCTGGTGCTTGCCTTCCCTCTTGACTTCAAGAGGCTTGACTTCAAGAGGCTCGCCGTCTGATCCCGTAACCGTAACGGAGACAGCCGCTTCGAAATGCGCCGCCTTGATAACGCCTGCCTCGGAGGTGAAATTGTAAGAAAAATATGCATACGCAGTGAAGCTCATCGCCGCAAGGCACATGACGACGACCATTACGCTGACCGCAATACGGGTAAGCATGACCTTCTCCCGTATTTTTCCGTTCTCGGGAATGTGGAAAAACTCGTGATACAGCTTTCTCACACCATCAACCTCCTTTCAAAATTTATCAATGATCTATAATCGTTCCGTAAGTAAAATTATCTGCAGTTATTTTATCTGCTCCGCCTTGACGGTAATTCCGAGCTCCACCTCGGGAACCGTGCTTCCGCGGTAGTTGGCGGCGTTGCCGACCTCCTCGGGCATACGCACGATGAGCGCAATATACTTCGTCTCCCCGGGATTCAGAAGCGCCTTATCAGTATCGTAATTGTGAAGCGGCATATCCGCGATATTCACCGCCGCCTCGCGGTCGGGAACGCTGTTTTTCATCTCGTCCTCGCTGTCCGCCGAAGTGACACCGAACTTCAGGTAATCCTGCAGCAGGAAGCGCTGTCCGAAGACGTTGGTAGCCGCAATACAGTCGTTCACGTTCACCGCGGTGTAGAATTCAAAGGGGACGTCGCCCTTGTTTTCCACCTTCAGATAAACAACCTGAACGTATCCCGGCTCATAAAGTGCCTCTTCGTCGAATATCTTGGTCTGACTGTCGACCTCCTCCCACTTGCCGTCGGTCAGGCGATGGGACACCACCAGGTCGAAATCAGCGAAATGGAAGATATTGTTCACCTCGGGAGATGAATCGGTAAACCACGCAAGAGACGCACCCGTGCCGAGCACACACCAGACCGCCAAAGCAAAAATGCTGAGGAATAAGGCTATTCTCTTATAATTTTTTTTCTTGATCTGTATCATCACGCATTATTCCTCCTTATCTTCAGGATCAAAATGTAAAACGAGTCTTCGTTTATGATTGGAATTGTTTTCAAGATCAGAAGTCTGCCTGATTAAGTTACCGTACAGGCAAGCCGTCAGCCGCTGACAGCTTCATCGGACTCCTTTTCCTTTTTACGCCACAGCAAAAGGAAAATAAGCAACGTAAGTGAACCTGCCGCCAAAGCGAGCCACAAGCCGATACCCGACCTGTCGCCGGTCTGGGGAGCCTTGGGATCCTCAGGCTCAATGGGAAGCTCCTCGACCATAAACTCCCAGTCAAGGTAGCCGATGAGGCTTTGGAACTCGTTGTCAAGCTCAACGGGCACGGTCAGTGTAACGTCAAGGTTGACCTCGCCTCCCGAATAGAGAGTACCGAGGCAGACCCAATCGGTAAGACCTGCGGTCTGATCCGCGGCGGCGTCGAACATATACGCCATGGGGTTGTCGCTGCTCTTGACCACACTCAGGTCCATCTGAGAGAGGAACTCCACGGAATCCTCGTGAGCGCCCAGTGAGCGCATATAGATTTTGACCTTCACCTGATTGTTGGCGTCGTTTCTGACGGTGATCTTCTGGGTCAGGGTGTCGCCGGGCATCAAGTCCTTGAAATTCGGGAACAGGTCCGTGGGTGAGAACACCGTGCCGGGATCGAAAATGAAGTCCCCTGCGTTTCCGTTATAGATCACTTCCCCGTCGGCGGCGAAAGCGGACACAGGGGAGATGAGAAGCAAAGCCGCGGCAAGGAGTAAAGTAAATAATCTCTTCATGAGTCAACCTCCTTATTCAGCGGGCCAGCCGGAGGCGGTGAAGGTGTCGCCGTTGCTGATGGGATTGTTTTCGCTCTGGACAGCCTGCGCCTTAACGGTAAGGGTCAGAGTCTTGCCTATGTAGCTGTTGTCCACCTTGGAGCCGACGATCTCCACGTGGGAGAACACGTCGGGGGTGGTTTCCCACGGCTCGACGACGTCCTTATAGTAATACCAGCCGTCGTGAAGGACCCAGTGCTCGTCGTTGATATTGAGCTTAAAGCAGTCCTCGGCGGTAAGCTCCTTGGAGTCCACGCCGTAGACCATTTTGACACGGAGGTAGAAGGGATGATTACAATCGCTCTTGATGCTGACCTTTTTGGAAACAACGTCCCCGGGAACGATATAGACGCCCTCGGTGGGGAACTCGGTGCCCTGATCGGTCATTTCGCGGATAATGAAGCGGATATTACCGGAGGTCACGACATTGGTAGCCAAACCGACAGTTGAGTAAAAGGCAAGTGTAGACGTACTGACAAACGCCATCAGCACCGCCACAAGGGCAACCACAAAAATTTTCAGTTTAATTTTGCCCATAAGATCGACCTCCTTTCGGGGTATTTGAGTTATAAACACGGCAATCAAAAGATATAAACCGTAGCTTATACCCTTTGATCGCCCCCCAACTCCCACATGGGGGAGTTGGGGGGTGGGGTTAGTGAATTAATGAACCTTCAAGCAGATAGTTAATTACGATAAGAATTTCTTCAAAAGTAATCAAACCCTTTGCCTCTGCAATCTTTAAGTAAACAGCGGTAGAAGAATTAAATGCTTCCTCAGAAATATAGTCTTTGAAATCATCATATGTATACAAACCATATTTTTCAATATCAGCCTGCATTTTTTCTTCATTATACTTAAGATCAGAGTCATACTCAAAGTAGTTAACAGGACCGGCAATGCCGTATGGAGAGTTAGGCGCATTCAAGAAACCGTTAGCGATACTGTTCATGTTGAAGTAAGTAACAGGGCAGAACACTCTTGTTACTTCTTTTTCAATATACGCATTCTCAAGAGTAATGTGTTCAACGGCAGTACCGTTCTTACCTGCATAATAGAACTTATGTCCAATAAACTCAGAATAATTATCATTACTAATGTAGACATACTTCATCAAATTCATATCAAACAAGCCGTGAGATTCCACGATCTTCAATTCTTCTCCATTAGAGAATTCCAAATGAAGTACATCGTACTCTCTGGATGTTAAATCATCTACATGAGTATTGAATATAACAGGTGTGGGAACAAACTTACCTGTTTCATGATTGAACGCAAGAACCATATCACCTATATTCAATTCCTCAACAGGCTTCTGTGTACCGTCTGCGAGAGTTATGAGTGTACCAGCGGTGATGCAGCTTTTAGTATGCGCCTCACACCAGTAACCTACAT
>CAYYRY010000043.1:0-10798 GCA_964474245.1 uncultured Ruminococcus sp.
CCCCTTTCAGGCGAATCTATAGGAAAAAAGCACTCTTTTAAAAATTCCGATAACCCGCCTTAAATTTTTCTATATACTATAACGATTGAGAAAGCGCTTTGGGGGAAAATTTTCGAAAGTTTTTTCGAAAATTTGCATTTTTGTATACTTGCACAATTATAGGGCTTGGTTTTTGTATAGTATTACGGCGTATTTCCGGTCAGCCTTTTTGATTTTCTTTCCATAGATACAAACATGATTTCCATTCATTCCCCTCGTCTGTTTTTTGACAGTATACGAAAAGCACACGTACCCGAGCATCCTTTCCCTCTGTTTATCCACAGATAAACAAATCTTATCTGAATTTAACAATTCCGCCTGCAGCTATTGAAGTGGAGACGAAAATATATTATAATAGTCTTGAAAAATACTCCCTATCACACAGTGTATAGTAAGGAGGGCAAAATGAAACCCATTACCTTGGGACGGGACGATTACGGAAGCAGATCCGTACCGATACAGCATATCAGCAATGATACGTTTGCAGATTCGGATATCAAAGATTCCTGCTTTTTATTGACGGCAGTATACGAAGGTGAGGTTAGCTTTAAGATAGGTGACACCGTCATCGAAGCCACGTCTCCATGCCTTGTCTGCTTCGACGAGAGTGTCGCTCCGCAGGTGGTATATAACAATAGAGCTAAATGTGATTCCGTCTATTTTCACCCGTCCTTTCTGAATGTGAACATGACCTTTGCGCTGGTACACAGTAAAGGCTATGCCGAGCTTGCGCTGCTCCACGATATGTTTCTGCTTAAGCCATTCACAGATAGCGGAAGATTCGTGTTTCATATATTTGACGAGCACATTTGTAACGTGAAAGGTACGTTGGCAAATCTGAAGCACGCTCTTATCTGTCAGAGCGATTGGTATTGGTCATGCAGAGCAAGATCGTATTTTATTGAACTGCTGCTGTTTTTGGAAAGGCTGTATGGATTAAATGAAGAAAACGTATATGCCGGCAGAAAAACTTTCAGTAATCCTCAGGTAAAAAATGCAGTGATCTTTATTGAGAATAATTACCGAGACGACATATCCCTCGAAAGCATTGTGAAGTCAGCTTCCATCAATCATTCAACTTTGACCAAGCTGTTCAAAAGTGAGCTTGGTATGACCCCAATGGAGTACCTATGGCACCACCGTCTGATGGTTGCAAAAAAGTTTCTGGAGTTCACAAATCTTCCCATCAAGGAGATATCCCTGCGGTGCGGATTTAAAACTACCCAGCACTTTACGAGAAGATTCACCAAAGCATTCGGTGCCGCGCCGGGTGCTTTCAGGACGGACGCAGTCCAAAAACGGAAAGCGGCATTTTGAAGCTGTACTGCAATTTAAACCGACGGTTGAAAATCATCAACCTTTCGTTTATTGCAAACTCAAGACAGTAATGGTATAATAAGCTTATGATATTTCCATCATATGACAGGGCTGACTGCTACTCATATGCTCGAAAGCCCCCTGCTGTTTATATTATGATATAATCAGGCAGTACCGTTTAAACCTGACGTAACATCGTCGTATTTTCCGCGGAATGTCCGAAGCATTCCGATTTTCTCTCCACTCCAAATCCGGGAAATACGATGGGCAAATACTGTGTCATTTGTCTGCTGAAGGTTTGCCAGGTGCTGTCAGACTATATAAGCCTGACGTCTGCCCATCTGCGGCGTTACTGACGTCTGCAGGATCAGATGTCTTTTCCATATGTTGATCAGAAAGGAGTGAAGATCAATATGAAAGAAAACAAAAAGAAGGACTACGGTTATTTTGATCTGCCTGCCAAGAAATGGACACTGTTTGACTGCGTGTGTCTCACGGTAAAGGCAGCCCCCGTAGTTCTTGCAGTATCGTTTCTGATACGCATACTGTTAGCACTTACCCCGTCCATATCAATTTTTACTACCGCAAGCTTTGTGGATACGGCGATAGCGATCCTCAGCGGCAATGCGGATAAAAGTGAGATATTTGTTCCCCTCGGCGGAATGTTCGCCGTTGCCATTATACCTCAGCTCTTGTGGACGGTGGAATTCTACGTTCAGAACAATAACCTCCCCAAGGTACGCTACGTTATTGAAGAAGCGTTTCTCAGAAAGAGGGCAAGGCTGAAATACGAACACATCGAAAACAGTGCTACCCACGACCTCATAGGACGTGCTTCCGGTAACTCAGGCGGTACGATGATAAACAGAACCTACGAGATCTTCTGGATGGTTGGGCTCATAGTCGAAATCGTATCTGTCGTCGCCATTGTATTCTTCAAGGTATGGTGGAGTGGCATCGTCACCGTTCTCGTTATGATACCTGCCGTATGGTTTTCCGTGAGAAACGGACTTGAACAGTATAAGGCATTTGCCGATACCGAGAAGATCGACAGACGGGCAAACATATACCACTGTGTACTGCGGGAAAAGGATTTTCTTGAAGAAAGAAGCACTTTCCGATATTCTCCCTACGTTATCGATCGCTGGTACTCACATAAAAAAGACGCTGACGGCATCAATCTGAAAACCTCAGTCCGTTCAGGAATAAGAGATAACGTAACGTGGATACTGACCTGGCTCATGGGACTTGCCATAATGCTTTCACTCGTCCCTGCGGTGTCCGGCGGAATCCTGAGTTCCGGTATGTTCGTGGGTATAACCAATGCCACCATCCGCCTTGTGAATATTGCAGGAGGCAGTATCACGTGGAGTGTAACGTGGATAGTTCGGGCTGTTAAAAACCTGAAGGACTTGACGGACTTTACCTGTCTCACGGAAGAAACGGGTGCCGAAGACATTCCCTCTGTCCTGAAGGGCGATGGCTTCTCATCCATTGAATTCAGAAACGTGACGTTCCGTTATCCCGAAACTGAGCGTGACATTCTGAAAAACTGCTCATTCACTTTAAAATCCGGAGAGCATTACGCCTTTGTCGGAGTGAACGGTGCAGGCAAGACTACAATCACAAAGCTCCTCATGGGACTTTACGACAATTATGAGGGTGAAATACTGATCGACGGCAAGGAGCTGAAGGAATATTCTCTCGCTGAGAAAAAGGCGCTGTTTACCGTGGTATATCAGGATTTCGCAAAATATCAGATAGAGTTTGAGAATAACATTAAGCTTGGTGACGTTAACCGCAATGATGACGAAAGAATGATGGACGCGGTACGCGACATCGGACTTGAAGGAGTCCTTGAAGGTCTCCACAGCGGTGCTGAAACACCTCTCGGAAAAGTATCTGAAAACGGAGTAGATCTGTCCGGCGGTGAATGGCAGAGGATCGCTATTGCACGAAGCCTGTACAGCGACGCACCAATGAAGATACTCGACGAACCGACGGCGGCTCTTGATCCCATTGCGGAAAGCGGTATTTACGAAATGTTCCGCCGTGTAACCACAGATCACTCCGCCATATTTATCACCCACCGTCTCGGCGGAGCGCGTATCGCCGATAAGATCATCGTCCTTGACGATGGAAAGGTTGCCGAATTCGGAAGTCACACGGAGCTTATAGCTCAAGGCGGCATCTATGCTGAGATGTTCAATACTCAGAAAGGATGGTACGAAGACTGATGAAAAAGCAAAACGATAAGAAAACGAAAAAGGAAAAAATCGGTCTTTTAAAGACCGCACGTATCGTGGTACCGTATATAATAAAAACTGCACCGACCCTGTTTTTCATAAGTTGCGGGATATTCATCTTTCAGACTGCCATGCAGTCCATGCAGATTTTCCTCCTCGAGAACGCGTTCGGCGGTGCCGCAGCCTTTGCTGAGGGGACGGGTCACGTATCCTCATTCGTATTTGCCATATGCGCATACGTTTGTACTTACGTGCTGTCCCAATGTGTTTCACCTATCGCCAATTACGTGGACACCAAATTCAATCAGGTCAGCTCCAACCGTCAGAGACTTGATATGTACGACAAGATGACCCGCCTTGAGCCTATCATCTTCGAGGATACGGATATGCTTGACGATATAGAAAAGGCAAACAACGGAATTGATGCGGCAAGAAACTTCGTTTCCACAGCAAAGCAGATACTGTTAAGCCACATTCCGTACATAGCTGTGGTTGCGGTATATCTCGTCCGCCGCGAGCCGCTTCTCATGGTGGCAATGCTTCTCATTTTCCTGCCTACCCTGTTCCAACAATACATGATCAAAAGGCTGTACAGAAACAAGGAGGACAAGTCCGCGCCCTTAAGAAGAAAGCGCGATTATTACAGCGAATGTCTGACATCTCCTCTTTACTACAAGGAAACGAGAAATCTCGGTGCCGTAAAGTTCTTCGTTGAAAAGTACAGAAGTGCATCAAGAGAGCTTATCGGGCTTGACATTAAAACAGCCAACAAAAAAGAGTTTTTCTACACCCTTACCACCGTCGTTTCCCTTATCGGAACTCTGTCCGTTTATTATCTGCTGTTCGTATTTCTTATGAACGGCAGAATATCGGTGGGAGAGTTTGCGGCGGTATTTACGTCTCTCGGCACTATTGAGGGAAGACTTCACAGTCTTTTTTACGGTTCCTTCGGAGCAATCTCGGAAGAGCTGCCGAACCTTGAAAATTATATCAGATTCCTTCGTCTGCCATGCGAGAGAGCACCTGAGGCTGACGTTCCGAGCTTTGCTGATATCGAGCTGAGTGACGTCAGATTCGCATATCCCAATCAGGAGGGCTTTGCCGTAGACGGAGTTTCCCTGAAGATAAAGCCGAGAGAGACCGTAGCTATCGTAGGTGAGAACGGAAGCGGAAAATCCACGCTCATAAAGCTGCTAACGGGATACTACGTTCCCCTTGAGGGAGAAGTCCGCATAGGCGGAAAATCCACCGCAGAGATGGCGTTTTCTTCGGTGGCAAAGCATCTGTCGGCGGTATATCAGAGATATCCTCACTATGCCATGACTCTTAGGGAAAACCTGATGTTAGGACAGACGGAAAAGGAGCCGACGGAGGAAGCCCTTCGCAGTGCCTGTGCCATGGCAGGCTTTACACCTGAAGATCCTTGGCTGCCCGACGGATTTGATACCATGCTTTCCCGTGAGTTTGAAGGCGGAGTCGGTCTGTCCGGAGGACAGGTACAAAGAATATCCATTGCACGCGCATTTTACAGAGACAGCGATATCATTATTCTTGACGAACCGACGGCGGCTATCGACCCCATTGAAGAAGCGAAGATATACGGCCGCTTTGCTGAGCTGTCACGGGACAGAACGTCGTTTATCGTGACGCACAGACTTGCTTCCGTAAAGGTAGCGGACAGGATCGTAATGATGAAGGACGGACGTGCCGTGGAAATAGGTACCCATGAAGAGCTCATGTCTCTTGGCGGTGAATACAGAAAAATGTTCGACTCACAGCGTCAATGGTATGAAGACGGCGGCGAAAGCTCCGATACGGAGTCTGAGGTTTAATAAAGAGAAGAAGAGCAAGAATGCTATGGTTCTTGCTCTTCTTCTCTTTATTTCTTATCTTTATGCTATTTCAGTTACCGTAAGCCCTGCGCCGACGCCGTATCTGCCGCCTGTTTTGTCGTATACGATATCGTATTCCTTGCCGCATACAACAACTCCCGTCAAGCGGAAGTAATCCCAAGTGTCGGGGATGATAGGGTCAACGCATATCTCCCCATCCCTCGCGGACACGCCGCATATTCCCGATATAACAAGATCACAGAAGGTGGAGTGGTTGTAGTCCTTGCCCCTCTCGTAGATGCCTGCGCCCCGATTCCAGTCATTCTCCTTAAGCTTCGTTCTGCTGTACCAGTCGCCGTCGCGGGGATCCATGACCTCGTCTATCCACGACACCACCCTGCCGTCCTCCGTCACTCTCTTATGCATACGGGCATACTGTGAAAGCAGGGTGTAAAACGCTTCCTTATATTTTTTCTCTCCCGTTGCACAGGCAACGTTTTTGAGTCCCGCCAAAGTCTGCGACGTGGCAAAGGGCCACACGAAGCCGTTCCACTTGCACTCGTGATTCGCAGGGTACAGATATCTTGGGTTTGACCTTTCCACGGTGGTAAGACCGTATTCCGAGTAAAAGGAGTCAGGATTCATAAGTAAGTCGAAGCAGCCTTCCCTGCCCTCCCACGGGATATCAAACATAAACGGGATGTATCCTATGAGTTCGCGGGGACTGATACCCTTCATTTCAACTGCAAGGGTAGGCTCCTCGTCATCGTAATAATGATATGCACGGAAGAAGCCGTCCTCATAAAGGTTTTCGTTTATAAACCGCTTCAGAGCTTCGTGCTTCTCCCTGTACTTCGCCTCAAATACTCTGTTACCGCCTTGCCGTGCAAACCTCGCTATGGCATAGGCATCCGCACACATATAGCTGTTGAGCGTGGGGCGCACACCTCTTTTCATTTTCATGTTCTCGTCCGTACCGCTGACGGAGAGCTCCATGGCATCTCTGTCGTCCACAGACCAAAAGCTGCCGTCGGGCAAGCCGTGGGTCTGCTCCCACTCATCGTAATATCTGTCGAGAGCCTCCAAAAGTCCCTCTCCTATCTCAAGGCATCCGCGTAATGCGGCGTACTTATATATGCCGTCCGCAAGCCACGCGCTGTAGGAGTGGCTGTGGTGCGACACCGTCAGGAAGAATCTGATATAGCTGTCAAGATAGCGCTCGGCGTGTCTCAGCCACCTTCCCTCGTACAAATGGTGTCCTACGGGCGCGTTGATGGTATTGTGCTCCCCACTCCAGCCGACCTGCGGCAAAAACTCGGTTATGACCACACCGTCGGGGGTGGACTTAATATGCTTTCTGTACGTCCAGAAGCGGAAATAATACGCTCTTTCAATATCACCGTCGGGGCACTCAAACACGGGCACCTCGTTTTTCATCCATTCCTCAACGTGCGCGTTATCCACGTCGTTCTTTATAAATTCCTCGTCGTCTCTGTTGAATTCACTAACGTAATATTTTATCTTGTCCATACAAAGCCTCGATTCCGTTTATCTCCCCGTGTGGGGGACTTAAGTTAATTATATCTCGCAAACTGCTCAAAGTCAATGGCTTCCGTAATGCTTACCAGATGCCTCCGGGCATCTGACTCAAAGGCGGCATAAAACACGCCCATAATACCAATCACTTTCCTCGGGGTGAAGCTCCGAGGAAAGTAAGGTGAACATTTATTCCGCATACCTGTCCAAATCAACCATAACTATATCTGTAACTGTATAAAGTGTACCGGTTTCATCTGTGTTTCCCATATAAAGACGGTAGCACGGAGTATAATAGCCTTTTACCGCATCGGTACTGTAGGTCATTGTAACTTTAATATTATCAAGGTCAATATCGGGATATGTTTTTGAAATATATTCTTTTACCACATCATATGAGATCGTTTTATATTCTTTTGCTTTTTCCGGTGAGTAATCAATGTCATAAACGGTTATTAATGTTTTTTGGGAGTCTTCATAAACCTTTAATGAAATATATTTGAAACGGTTGTATTCGGGTTCTTTGTCAAGGTCCGCATCTGCATTCAGGATCTGATAGTTTATGCTCGGCGTATAGTAGACTGAATTGATAGTTTCGCAATCAATGTTTTCAAACCCCATATATCTGAATACTGCATTAAGATAAGTGTCATCAAAAGCATTATTCTTAATAACATTGTCGGATATGGAATAATTATCAACAGCAATACTTATACCGTTAACGGTAGCCATTATATGAATGTCTCCGTCATATATAGAAATAGAATAGTTGATATCATTATATTCTCTTTCCGGAAGGCTTGATATTTCGTTTTCACTGTAAAGAAGGGGCAGAAAATCATCAAGCTTCTTATTCATAAGTGTCATTTCTTCATCACCTATATCAAACTGAAAGCCTTCCGTTGCACTTACCGGATATTTGCATATATAGACGGGATAGGATTCTTTAACGGATTCTAAGGAAAGAATATCCGTAGGAAGTTTTTCCTCAGAAACGGTCGTGTTCTCACCCATTGCTGTTTTCAAAGGTACTTCGATAATTTTTAACTCATTATTTATTTCTGTTTCAGAACTTGTATCATGTGTGTTATCCTCAGAATTACCTACTGTATCCGTTTTGTCATCATTATTTAAAGTTCCGATATCGTATCCCGTCTCCACACTGTTCCCCGAAAGAGTCCCCGTCACCTTACCGTGATCTAAAGGCTCCTTCAGAAAGTAAGACAGAGACAGGCTGACTCCCGCGATAATGCAAAAGCAAGCAGCAACCGCCGCGATCTTTGCAAAGACTCCTCTGTACGTCCGTCTTCCGCCCGGCGCAGCTTCATCTATGTATTTCTCGCTGATACCGCTAACGGCATCTAATATTTTCTTATTTTTCATACTAAATTACCATGCCTTTCTTTGATTTGTGACGTTTTTGATCATCACGGAGAATAACCAAAATACCGACCGACCTTTGTCGTCAAGGCACAAACGTGTCTGAAAAGTGATGCTTAAGTCAACGACTTGCGTTTTTTTCAGACATCACACCCTCCTTTTCAAGATATCGCTACAGGCTCTCGCGGGTACGCATCAAGGTGGACTTCACCTTGCTTTCCGTCACCGCAAGATCCCTTGCGATCTCGCCAATTGTACGGAAATACCAGTATTTCTGCACGAACATTATCCTCGCTTCCTTCTTCAGCGTTCCAAGAAATCGGTCGATCATCTCGCCAAGTGCGATGGAATCCACCACAGAATCAGTGGTGTCATATGCCGCCAGGCAGCCTTCAAGCTCCTCTAAGGCTACCTCAACGTTTCCGCTTCCGCGCTTATCGGCTCTCCCCTTTACGTATCGGTTGATGGAAATATTGCGCACAAGCTTCGCAAGATACGTCCGCAGTTTTTCGGGCTTCTGCGGAGGTATGGTGTTCCAAGCCGTCAGAAGCGCGTCATTGACACACTCCTCGCTGTCACGCATGTCTCCCAGTATACCGCGGGCTATGCTCGCGCAGTACCTTTTGTATTTTTTCTCAGCTTCGCCTATAGCAGATTCATCCCTGCTCCAAAACAGATCTACGATATTTCTGTCGTCCATTCGGCTCCTCCTTTCTTTGAGTTTTTGAAAGGCCCTTCACTTATATACACAGATTTTTTTGTACCACGGTTGCATTATAGCATAAAATCTTTCTTAATTTTCCATAAACAGAAAAAACATCCCCGAACCCGTGCAAAACGTGTCCGAGGATGATCTTACGTTTTAATTACTTATCGAGGAACTGTGCGAGGTAGTCTGCGGATACCTTTGCGCTCTTGAGGGCGTCGCCGTCGATCCAGTTGCAGTCCTGCTCAACCACAATGGTCTTTACGCCTGTTCTCTCAGCAGTCTCGAGGATCTTTTTCCAGGGAAGGTTACCCTGTCCGACCTCACCGATGATGCCGTCCCATTCGGTTACCATCTTCTCCTTAAGGTGGAGAATATCGATACGGCCTGCGAACTTCTCGATCCAGTCGCAAACGTCTCCGCCGCCGTGCTGGATCCAGTAAGTATCCATTACGAAGGAAACTGTCTCGGGATCGGTGTTCTTGAGGAGGATATCCATCATTGTGTCCTCACCGGAGTCGGGGAAGCGTTTGAACTCGCCTGAGTGGTTATGGTATGTAAACTTCATACCGTGGGGCTTGAGAGCCGCGCCGATCTTATTTGCGATCTCGCAGAACTCGAGAGTCTTTGCCTTGCTTTCGTAATACTCGCCGGGCATACCGCCGATACCAACGTTAACGGTATCAAGAGCCTGATGGTTCTTGATTACCTGTTCGATATCGTTCTGCATCATGTCGAAGTCGTCGTGAGTACCAACGATCTCAATGCCTTCTTCCTTCGCGATCTTGCCGAACTCCTCATAGGGGATAGCACAGCCCGCGGTCTGTCCCTGGTCGTAACCCATTTCCTTAAGCGCCTTGAAGGTCGCTCTGATGCCTTCAGCATCTCTCATGGTCTCTCTTACGGTGTAGAGCTGAATACCTAACTTCTTGAACATAGTCATCTACCTTCCTTATTTATATATTTATCGAACTTACTTGAGTCCGAGCTCGTCCTTTGTTACCTTGCTGATGCCGTTTGCACGAAGCACGTCAGCGAGCTTATCCTTATCTCCCACGCGGAACACCATGTACGCCTTGCCGTTTGCATTCGTGAAGAGGGAGTACATATATACGATGTCCACTCCGCCGTCTGCGATGAGAGCAAGCAGCTTTGACAGAGCCGCAGGCTCGTCGGGCACGCCTACGATGGTAACGGGGGTGAGGGTGAGGATATTACCGTTCTCGCGGAGAATATCGGCAGCGCGCTCAGTGTCGTCAACGAGGATTCGGAGGATACCGTAATCCGCCGTCTCAGCGATGGAGATCGCGCGCATATCAATGCCGTTGTCAGCAAGAAGATGGGTTATCTCGGCAAGCTGACCCTTTTTGTTTTCAAGGAAAAGGGATATCTGATTAATCATTGTGGCACCTCTTTTCAAATTTTACGTTTGTCTATTACGCGGACAGCCTTACCCTCGCTTCTTGCGATGGTCTTGGGAGCCACGAGCTTGACCTTAGCGTAGATTCCGAGCATTGCCTTGAGATCGGCAACGAGGGATTTTTCCATTTCGGTGATCTGACCGAGGTTGTCGGAGAAGTTCTCAGGAGTCATCTCAACCATTACCTCAAGAGTATCGGAGTGGTTGACTCTGTCAACGATGATCTGATAGTTGGCGGGGTAACCCTGTGCGATAAGAACGGACTCGATCTGTGAGGGGAATACGTTTACGCCCTTGACGATGAGCATATCGTCGCTTCTGC
>CAYYRY010000043.1:10808-11266 GCA_964474245.1 uncultured Ruminococcus sp.
CATGGGCTTGGTCATCTTAACGAAGGTTCTGCCGCAGGAGCACTTCTTACGGGTGAGAACGCAGATGTCTCTCGTACGGTAACGGAGGAGGGGGAATGCTTCCTTGGTGATGCAGGAGAATACAAGCTCACCCTTGCTTCCCTCGGGAAGGACCTCGCCCGTATTGGGGTCGATGATCTCTGCGATGAAGTGGTCCTCGTTGATGTGCATACCCGTCTGCTCTTCGCACTCGAAGCTGACGCCGGGGCCGCTGATCTCAGTAAGGCCGTAGATATCGTACGCCTTGATACCGAGCTTTTCCTCGATATCGTGACGCATATTCTCGCTCCACGCCTCAGCGCCGAAGATACCTGCCTTAAGCTTGATCTGATCCTTGATGCCTCTCTCCTCAATGGACTCCGCAAGATATGCGGCGTAGGAGGGAGTGCAGCAGATGATGGTGGAACCGAGGTCGGTCA
>CAYYRY010000044.1:0-11063 GCA_964474245.1 uncultured Ruminococcus sp.
GCGGATGGAGCATGATCTAAATCAGTCGGCTGACACCATCCCAAAGCTGCCGGAAAAAGCCCTTGCAAAGAGAGTGCTGCATAAGAACAATGCAATTAACGGATATATTCTTTCTTATCCAATAATTATCGAATGACCATGATAACTACCATCGGCTGAGTGCAATATTAAAACATGACCATCGCTGAAGTTGCGTTGGTCATGTTTTTTTAGCTGAAACGCAACTGAGAAGATTGTTTTATCAAATTTTTACACCTCGCCGTAGTTTTTTTGTGCTTGTCGAAGCCAATGAACGAAAACAGAAATAGGCAAATAATCCACGAGAAGAACAGAAAATACTCGTTATGCAAATGAGCAGCCCCTTTTTCGTTGTTTTTTCATTAGTATCTATTCGGAAATACTCGGAACAATAGTGTGAAATATAGGAATTTACGCAGGCGCATTTGGCAAAGCCAATTTGATAATATTCGGCGGACTTTTTATCCGTTTTTACGGAACCACAAAATTCCGGGCTGTTACACAGAAGCTGTAACAGCCCGGAATAGGTCAGAGGCTTGTCAATCGCCGTAGCTGAATTCGCTGCCGGAGTAGGTCAAACGGATATATTCAGCAAGAGATTTCTGATTATCCATGTTGAGCTTTATATCAAGATAGTCTTCATACATGGTATATGAGTTATAGTATTCACCCTCGTATACATCCCAACCGCTGTCGACAAGAAGCGCTGCATCCTCGGGAGTGATGGTCAGGTCAACATCGCCGGGAAGCTCCATGGTACATCCGTCGTCATTGTAAACGTACAGAGAGTTAACCACACAGTTTTCCGGAATCGTTTGGAAATAGGAGTAGTTGGCAACCCTGAGCTCAAGCTCAATACCGTTTCTTGCGACGGTAACGTAATCCTGATTATAGGCTCCTATGGCATCAACGCCGCTGGAAATGCTCCAACCGTTGTCAAGAAGTGACGACAACGGCATGGGGAAGGCGTAAAGATCTCCGTCCAAACAGATATTTCCCGACAAAGGAGAGTCACCGAGTGCATCGGGAGCCACGTATGCCTTCAGATACTCCGGATAATCGGTTTTTGTATCTGTTACAGGGCTGTCTGTGATCACACGGTTTGTGAGGGTAATGGAGGAATACTTCACCATGTCAGCATCTTCGTCTGAGTAACGCAAGAACTTTACCTCAACACTTGCGTCGTTGTTTGTAAGATACTTTACGGTCTCATAGTTGCTGCCGGCATTTCTTGTTTTGGGAGTGCCGAGGGCAGAAACGAAATCCTCTAAGGAAGTGGAGGGGGTAAGTCCTTTGGCGATCTCAAATGAGATTCCGGATGCGTATGCTGTGACCTCGCCTACAATGCAGTCCTTTACCATTTTTGCGTGTCCGCTTTCATTAATGAGCATTACATCGATCGGATGACCGTTCTTTACCATTTCAATGGTGTAATTTGAGTATCCGGCAATGTAATCCTCGGGACTGTAGGTTGAGGATGTGGTCCAACCGTCTTCTGAAAAATATGAGTATGGGAAAGGAAGCTTGTATACTGTGCCGTCAAGCTTGAAGGTGAAGTCTTCAAGCTTGTCGCTAAGCTCATGGACGGGACGCTCGCCGGGCTCGGGTGCCTTTGTTTGAGTTTCGCCGCCGACACCGTTTCCGCCGTTTTGCAGGTCACCCGAGCTGCCGCCGATGAGCAGGGCGCACAGCACTATTGCCAATATAACAGCAGCCGCAGCAATCCCTATGATTGCAGGCTTTTTAAGACCTTTAGCCTTGCTTTCAACGTTCATGGGACGTTTGCTTTCTGAAGCCTTCACTTTGGTGACAGGCTCAGCGGAGCTTTGTACTGCGTCAGATGAATCTTCAGGTGCGGATATACAGTCCTTGAGAATGGGAGCAGAAACGATATTTTCGGCAAACATATCAAGGGAAGTCTGTCTGCTGTAGTAGAGCCTCTGGAATCTGGCGGTCTGCATTTCTGTTCCCTCGGGAAGAATGACGTTTTCCTCGAGGAAGATCATAACGGAAGGCTTCTTGTAGCTCTTTGCGTAGGCTATCTCGTCAAGACAATTCTCGGATCTGACACTGGAATGAGAGATAAAAGCGATAAATGCAGAGCAGTCTCTCAAATGAGATGCAATATTGTTGGACCACTCGGTACCGACCTCGATACCTCTGTCGTACCAAAGTCTGCAGCCTTTCTGCTGCATAGCCTCAAGGGCGGGTATGACCGTGTCCGAATCAGCATGAGCATAGCTGATGAATATATACGGTTCACCGCCGTCATAGGCGGGAACGTTATAATTACTGTTGTTCATGATTTGTTCCTCTTGTTCTGTATTTTATCGTTTGCAAGGGATATCACGCTGTTATAAATATTCAATTTCCGACGTATACCGATACGGACTCATTCGCCGTCTGTGGGGCCCATCTTTTCGAAGGGAGGAGCAACGAAATCAGGGATATGCTTATATACCTCTGCGTCGGGTCTGATGCGGTAGTCACGGCCGTCGAAATCAACGAATCCGGGGTCGTCGTTGGTGATGTAGTTGGTGTCAAGTCCCGTTGCAGTCTCAAGACCCACGTCAAGCTTGAACGGACGTGCGGCGCGTACGATAAGGTTGTTCTCGTAGTGGTTGCACCAGTTGGAACGGATGCTTCTCTCGGCTATACCGGATTTTGTCACGTAGTTTGGATCCTTCCTGTCCTCGTTGTACTCAAACACAGCCTTAACGTAATCCTTGTACGTGGGATAACGGTTCATATACTTGTCGGATTTTGACATATTCTGTGCCGCATCGAGAATACCTGGGAAGAGTCCGTTCCAATGACCGTCGGAATTCCAATATGTAATGTCACCGCCGAAGGCAAAGTAGCCTGCATCGATGCTGATGTTGTTCCAATAGCAGTGCTCACGTCCGTTGTGGTGATTGAAGCTGCGTCCGCCGCCGTGCCACATGGTGTAGTCGTCCGCGTCGGTTCCGTTACCTACGATGATGTTTCCGTATGCGTACATACCGCGGGAAAGGTCGTCGAAGTAGATGCCGTAGTCACCCATGTCGAAGTCGAAGAAATAATTGTAGCGGTAGTGGTTTCCGCAGCAGGAGCATCCGCCGCCTCCAACGTAGATCATACCTGTGTCGTTGGTCTCTGTGTCTCCGCCCTCTACGATATTGTATTCGAATATTCCCTCGTTGTGTCCCGCATCACCCATGGTGGTGTTGTGCTGATAGTTGTGGGAGATAACGTTACCAACGCCGCCCGCGCCGATGCCGAAGCGGTTGCAGGGGTTGACCAGCTTGCAGTTCTGAACAAAGTTGTTGGCGGGAATGAGATTCTTTCTGTCACCGCCGCCCACGGCTACGCCGCGATTGGTGAAGTATTCGATAACGGTATCAATCATACCGCTTCTCCAACCGTCGTCGATCTCAACCGCACAGCCCTCGTCCTTACCGCCGTCGCTGGTTCCCGTGACGTGGCAACGCTGGATAAGAGCCTGACGGCAATTTCTTATCATGAATGCGGAGCCGCAGTTGCGTCCTACGTTCAGTCTGTCGAGGATCACGTTTTCGGCATCCTTGCACACGATGAGATTCATGGGTTTGGTTGCGAAGCGGATATCGTCAGCCTCGGTCAGCTCGTGGGGAGGATAGAAGTACATCTTTCCCGTGGTGCGGTCAATATACCACTCGCCGGGCACGTCGAGCTCCTCGAAAATGTTAACGAAGAAGTATGTGTTGTAGAGGTCGTAGTGGATCTCCTGTCTGTCGAAGAGGTGAGCGCCTACGATGCTCTTCTTCTCACGGTCGAATTTTGCGATCTTCGCGTAAAGGCGGGTCCACTCATATGCGAGAGCGCCGAAAAGGTGGATGTCATCGTTCCACTCCCACTCAAGACACTTCTCGTCGGTAATACCGATCTCCCAGGGGCCGATCTCGCGACCGAGCTCGTGGCTCCAGCCCTGACAGTATATCTTTTCGCTGATGCGGATAAGCTCCTCACCCTCGTTGGGGTAGCGTGAAAGGGTCTGGGGAATGCTGTTCAGCAGGAGAACTGCTCCGCCTGCCTTAACGCTTCCGAAATCGGTGATGCCGAGGGCGTTGAGATCAGCTTCAAGTACCTTACCGCGTACCTCGGGCTTCAGGCGGGAGATCATTCTCTCGTCTGTCATGGGACCGAATGCGGATGCGGGGATGGAAACTGATGCGGAAATGTAGGGAGTTTCGCCCTTTTCAGCGGTTATGATGAGGGGGCTGTTTTCCGTACCCGAATGCTCCTTGGTGATGAGGGCGGGGGTGTCTAAATTGTATTCACCACCGCGAAGGACGATCTTGGCGCCTCCTAAACCCTTTACACGGTCAAGTGCAGTATGCAGAGTTGCAAGAGGCTCTTCCTTGGTACCTGCCGCACAGTCACATCCGTCGGGAGCAACGTAAAGTGTATTCTTGTTGCTTTCAGGAAATCCGTTGGGGCAGAAGGGATGGATGACGGTGACTTCATCAGGAAGCTCGGAAACAGCCTTGAAGAAGCGGTCGCGTACACCGCCAAGTTCGGTGGGTCTTGCCTCGATTGCGGGGTATTCCGTGGGCATATTCATGTCGATAACAAAGCGGTTTGTTTTCACAACGGAAGGATGCTTAGCCAGCATGATCTCTTTAAGTGAAGTTTTCATAAACAAAGATACCTCCATATGTCATAGGTACACTTTTCGCAGGTATACCTAACCTATTATATACGTTAATAAAATTATACCTTATAACGCAATATATTTCAAGTAAAATGCAGTAATTTTATCCGAAAGATTTACCTGCAATATGAAGATTGACAAAGGGGGTTGTATAGAGTATAATTAAATGTATCAGAGGCAGAGACAGCGCTGTCAGCGCAGAAAGCCTTCGGCAATACGTTATGAATTCGGTGGTATATATGAGCGAAAGATTCAAGCGAACAGAGCTTCTTCTGGGTTTTGATGCCATGGATGCTTTGAAAAAGGCAAGGGTAATAGTTTTCGGCGCAGGCGGAGTGGGCGGTGCGGCGGTGGAAGCACTCGCACGCGGCGGTGTTGGAGAGATACACGTGGTAGACCCTGACACGATTTCTGAAAGCAATATTAACCGTCAGATACTGGCAACTGTTAATACTGTGGGCAAAAACAAGGCGTCTGCCGCCGCGGAACGCATCATGCAGATCAATCCCCAATGCAGGGCGGAGGCTCATGAGTTGTTCTATACAGCCGAGGACAAAGGCGGTATCGTTCTGGCGGACTTCGATTTCGTTATCGACGCCATAGACACCGTTTCATCAAAACTCGCTCTTATTGAAGAGGCGACAAGCTCGGGAGTGCCCATCATATGCTCCATGGGTACGGGAAATAAGTTAGATCCCACTCGCCTTAAGGTATCAGACATATCGAAGACTAACACCTGCCCCCTGGCGGCAGTGATCCGAAGGGAATGCAGACGCCGCGGAATAAAGAAGCTCTCCGTTGTCTGGTCGGATGAGATACCGCGCAGGGTCATCGTGGATGAAGAAGACAGTCACGGTCGTCATGCTCCCGGCAGTATATCCTTTGTGCCTCCCGTAGCGGGATACATTGCCGCAGGCGAAGCCATCAAAACCATCGCAGGCGTATAGCAGACAGTAAAAAATCCGATCAGAGGAATAGTAAATGGCAGACAAACAGCGCACGACGGCACAGATCGCAATCCGCAGCGTGCTTAAGAAATACAGAAAAGACATATGGTCTCCCTTCATGAATGCGCTCAAAATGTATGAGCTCATCGAAGCGGGAGACAAGATCGGGGTGTGCATATCGGGCGGTAAAGATTCCATGCTTCTTGCGGTATGCATGAAACAGCTCCAGACCCACAGTGACGTTCCGTTTACCTGTGAATACATCGTAATGGACCCGGGGTACTCTGAGCCTAACAGAAAGCGCATCGAAGAGAATGCCGCAAAGCTTGAGATACCAATAAAGGTATTCGAAACCAATATTTTCTCCGTTTCATCGAAGCAGACGGAGGGCTCTCCCTGTTACCTGTGTGCCAGAATGAGACGAGGACATCTGTACAGCTTTGCCCGTGAGCTTGGATGCAATAAGATCGCATTGGGGCATCATTTCTCCGACGTTATAGAGACCACGCTTATGGGAATGCTCTGGGGATCGCAGATACAGGCAATGCTTCCCAAGCTGAAAAGCACCAATTTTGAAGGGATGGAGCTTATCCGTCCCCTTTACAGAGTACATGAGGACAGCATCATAGCATGGACAAGGTACAATAGTCTTGAATTTCTCGGCTGTGCCTGCAAAATGACGGAAAGTGCCGCAGTTGACGAGTCGGCTTCCAAGAGGCGTGAGACCAAAGCTCTCATACGCCGTCTGCGTGAGGAAGGTAACCGAGACGTGGAAAAGAATATATTCAACAGCATTCACAGAGCTAACGTGGATACACTCGTTGGATACAAGCTGAACGATGAGGAGCACAGCTTCCTCGAAAAATTTCACAAGGATCAAACCTGATATGGCAAAATTACTCGTAGCAATGAGTGGCGGAGTTGACAGCTCCGTTGCTGTAAAGCTTTTACTTGACGAAGGCCACACACTCCTTGGAGTTACCTTTGTCACAGACAGTACGGAAGACTCCGTTAAGGCAGCCGAGGACGCAAAAAACGTTGCCGCAAAACTTGGTATAAGTCACGAGACTGTAGATATCTCAAGGGAATTTGAAGAAAAGGTAAAGGAATACTTTGTGCGCACCTATGAGGAGGGCGGAACGCCCAATCCCTGCGTGATATGTAATAGGGAGATCAAATTCGGACTTCTTCTGAAATATGCGGAGGAGCGCGGATTTGACGGTGTCGCCACGGGTCATTACGCCGTCATCGATAAAAACGGAGACAGATGCCGCCTTATGCGTGCCGCAGATGCGTCAAAGGATCAGACTTATATGCTTGCCCTCGTCACTGAGGCACAGCTTGCTAAGGCGTATTTCCCTCTGGGGGGATATACCAAGAGTGAGATCCGTACGATGGCGGAGGAAATGGGTCTGTCCGTTGCCGACAAAAAGGACAGTCAGGACATCTGCTTTATCCCGGATGGAGATTACGTCAGGTTCCTGACAGAGTACCGTGACCGTCCTCCGGTTCCCGGGAAATACGTTGACGCTTACGGCAATGTGCTCGGAGAGCACCGCGGGCAGGAATGCTATACCATCGGTCAGCGCAAGGGGCTTGGCATAGCTCTCGGCAGACATATGTTCGTCCTTGACCGAAACCCGCAGACCAACACCGTCACCCTTGGAGACCCCGACGAACTTATGAAAAAAAGCGTCACCGTAAGAGACGTAAACCTCATCGGACGTGCCGGACTTGTGGACGGCGGTGATTTTGACGTAAAGATCCGCTATGCCCACCGTGCGGCAAGGGCAAAGGTTTTCCACAGGGAACAGGGAAAACTCGAAGTGATTTTCGACGAGCCTCAGCGTGCCCCCTCAAGGGGACAGTTTGCCGTAATATACGACGGAGACGAAGCCGTAGGCGGCGGTATGATCGAGTAATTGAGCCACAGAAAAAGGTGCCGGCTATTTGGGAAAGTTGTTCTCAAAACACCAAAGGATATGTAGGGGATGACGCTCTCGGCGTCCCGTTTAGTAGGATTATAGTCATATTATTTGTCTATAGTTCCTCGAAACTTGCCGGAATATTAAAAGGTGTTGTATTTAGAAATATAATCAGTAAAACGTCAAAGGAAACGTAGGGGACGGCGCCCCGATGTCTCGAAACGATGGATTATTGACATAAAATATGTCTTAGTCCACCGAGACGGGGCATCGAAGGCGCCGCCCCCTATATGGTTTTGTTTATTTTCACCTTAGTGCGACAGCCCGTTCTTTAATCGTTATGATGTCACTCAATCCCACCAGAAGGACCACATATCGTCCCCGTTTATGGTACCTGCATATTCGGACGGAGTTACAAATTCTGCTATAGTAGGACACACCTTCATATGTTCTTCACACAAAGCCATGACTTTGTCCTCACTCACAGGCTTTTCAACGTGGTACTCAAGCCTGTCGTAGGATATATAAGCGGGATACGCACCGTACAGGCGGTACCAATATTCGGATACAGCCATGAGCTCCTCGTTTGAAGGACAGTCGTTGAAGCCGCCGAAGGGCACCCACGCGAACACCTTCCAGGGTTCATCTGTAGGTATGTTGGCGATAATGACCTCTGAATCCATACCGTTTCCGAATACCGTCTCCTCTTTCTCCACGTCCGCAGGGCCGGTGGCTTCCTCTTCAAAGAAAATATCGAAGAGATACGAAAACTCCTGTTCCCGTCTTGCAAAGATACCAGCCGCATCCGGAGTCTCAGCTTGGAGCAAGGAATCTCTGTACGCACTGCCAAGCTCAAAACTTATCTCATCCCCGTCCGAAACAGCGGCGGCAACGGCCTCGGTAAGAACACGGTCAACACCGATTATAACGGGGGTAAAGCCCTCAGCTTTTCCTTTTTCAAGGGCAGTATAGTAAGCCTTCGTGATAGCTTTCATATCATCAGCGGGACCCACATAACTGCAACTGCACCCGAGATAATCAACAAACCTTTTTGTAGCAGCTGAAATACTGTTCATCTTTACGTCCTCTAATATTGCATTGTTATCTTCATCGGCACTGCATCCCACGCATACCGTGAAAATGAGAAGCAACACCGCAAATGCTGAAATTATGCGTTTCATAGACTCACCTTTGTAAGTAATATATCCATAGTTTTATTATAACATATTTTGTGATCATAATCAATATCACCCCTCTCACATATTGACCGTACAAGTTGTCGAAATATGTTAAATTTTATATTTACTTTTGGGAATTGATGTGTTATAATAACTTTACCACACAAAAAGCAATAATTCCATCAGAAGTGGGCATTTTATATTATGTAAAAATGCTGACTTCCCTTTTCCCGTTTCTGGTGGGTATTGGTTTTTTGTGTGGTAGCAAATGAAGTCAGCTTTTTAGTGCGCGGCTTCATTGCTGCGCATTTTTTATTATACGGGAGGTTAATACAAAAAAATAATACGCCTGTACAAATATTTCTCCAAGCATATTCTGCGGCCTGATGCCTGAGGTGTCAGCTGCAAATACTCCACCACAAAACAAATTACCACACAAAAAACCTAAGCTTTGACAAAGCAATGATTGGAGAATGTTATGGATAACAATGTTATTATCAGCTCAAGAGGAAAAAGCAGCACCGCACAATCTGTAATTGTCGGAATCGCCGTAATCATTATCGGTATTCTCGCTTTTATAGTGTTCGTACCTACACTTGATGATACTTTATATAAGTTCGCAGGATATGACGAAGACATTGCTATAATAATTGAAGTATGTATTTATGCCATACCGATTATCTTACTTGCAATAGGTGTTATTGCTATCTTCAGCGGTCTCATGTTCAAAAAAGTATATATTGATATCTACAAAGATTATGTTCAGGGTACATTCATCAACGGTAAAATGGGACTTGAAGAATCCGTGACCATAATGATCAAGGACATCGTAAGCGTTAGCGGAGCAAGCGGATCTTTTAAGATAAACACCGTAGGCGAATCATATCAGGTAACCGTCAACAATACTCTCAAGAAGGAAATATTAAATCATTTAAACAGAGCTATTCTTGAGGCAAAGAGAAACGGCTGACGATTTTCAGTTACAGATACATCATCTCTGTAAATCTATTTGGAGAAATATTTGTACAAGCGTATTATTATAATTTTGAAATTCCTCATTGACAATGGGAGGGTAAATGTGATATACTATTTTTAATGGGATATGTCTCGGAATAAGCTTCACGCACAGAGAGGGACCGCGCCGCTGAAAGGTCCTCACGGAGTCTCCGCAGGTACCACCCATGCCGCTGTGATCGGCTGATATCAATATTTAAATTAAGTTAAAAGCTCGGGTGGAACCGTGCGGATAATTTACAGTATCCACACCCCGACGGGAGCATTTTGCAGGCGCAAGATGCATCTGTCTGAGGGTGCGTACCCTCAGGAATGAGGGATTTTTTATTTTCCCTCGCTATTTCAAGCAGCGAGTATGCTGTAAATTCAAAGAAAGGCTTGGTACAAATTATGCCTAACATCAAGTATGACGGAGCTGAATATTCCTTTGACACTCCCGTTACGGTCTACGACGCTGTAGCCGCCGCAGGTCCCGTTTCTCGCGAAAATATCGCCGCTAAGGTAAACGGCGAGGTAGTCGGTATGACTCATCTCGTTGAGTGTGACGCTGAGATCACCCTTCTCACCTTCGCTGATGCAGACGGTGCACGTGTGTTCCGTCACACCGCATCCCACGTATTGGCGCAGGCTGTAAAGACTCTTTACCCCCACGCGAAGCTGACCATCGGTCCCGCCATCGATGACGGATTCTATTACGACTTTGACATAGAGCCCGCGCTCACTCCCGACGATCTGCCTAAGATCGAAGCAGAGATGAAGAAGATAGTCAAGGCGAATCACAAGCTTGAAAGATTCACTCTTCCCCGTGAGGAGGCCATCGCATTCATGGAGGAAAAGGACGAGCCCTACAAGGTAGAGCTTATCCGCGATCTTCCCGAGGATGCCGTGATCTCCTTCTACCGTCAGGGCGAATTCGTTGACCTTTGCGCAGGTCCTCACCTTTTCGCAACGGGTGCCATCAAGGCTTATAAGCTCACTTCTTGCACAGGTGCTTATTGGAGAGGAGACTCCACAAAGAAGATGCTCTGCCGCGTATACGGTACCGCATTCCCCGCAAAGGATGCACTTAACGCGCACCTTGCACAGATCGAAGAAGCACGCAAGCGTGACCACAACAAGATCGGCCGTGAGCTCGGCTACTTCACTACAGTTGACACCGTAGGTCAGGGGCTTCCCATTATGCTTCCAAAGGGTTCCCGTGTTATTCAGCTCCTTCAGAGATGGATCGAGGACGAGGAGCAGAGACGCGGTTATCTTCTCACGAAGACTCCTCTTATGGGTAAGAGAGAGTTCTTCAAGATCTCCGGTC
>CAYYRY010000045.1:0-10958 GCA_964474245.1 uncultured Ruminococcus sp.
GCTGAGGATTCCACATATACACGTCCCGAGGAGGTTGAAGAGTTCGTTGCAAAGACAGGCGTTGACTCTCTCGCCATCTCCATCGGTACTTCTCACGGTGCATACAAGTTCACACCCGCACAGTGCACAAGAAACGAAGAGGGTATCCTCGTTCCTCCTCCGCTCCGCTTCGACATTCTCGAGGCGATCATGGAGAAGATCCCCGGATTCCCCATCGTTCTCCACGGTGCTTCCTCCGTTCCCCAGGAGTACGTAAAGGAGATCAACTCCATCGGCGGCAAGCTTCCCGATGCAGTCGGTATTCCCGAGGAGCAGCTCCGTCGCGCTGCATCCCTTGCAGTATGTAAGATCAATATCGACTCCGATATCCGTCTTGCAATGACAGCAGGTATCCGTCGCGTTCTCACCAACCAGCCCGACGTATTTGACCCCAGAACCTACCTTACCGTAGCTCGCGCTGAGGTTAAGAAGATGGTTGCTCACAAGATTCAGAACGTTCTCGGTTCCGCTAACACTCTTTAATCAGAAGTAATAAAAAGGCAGTCGCAAGGCTGCCTTTTTGTGCGAATATTGTACTTCCCCGGAACCTACCTTACCGTAGCTCGCGCTGAGGTTAAGAAGAGGCCCTTCACAAGATCCGGAACGTTCTCGGTTCCGCAAACACTCTTTAAATTTAATAGCTTAACTTTATCGCCTCGCTATAAAGCGGGGCGATTTTTTATCCCTGTTCCCTTAACAGTAACCTGATTTTCAACTGTGAGTTGAACCGTGTTTCACGCACGTATCTTGTTATACTGTTACGAATGATGTATAATAAATTCACAAACACCGGTGGATGAATTTATATAGCGAGGTATACGTTATGGAACTTTATATAGGAGACAGCATTAAGCGTCTTCGCAAACAAAAAGGCATTACTCAAGAAACTCTTGCAGAGTATATGTATGTTTCCTGTGCCGCTGTGTCAAAATGGGAACGGAATGAAAGCTTACCTGATATCAGTACGGTGATTTCCCTTGCATCCTATTTCAGCGTATCTGCGGATGAAATTCTCGGCATTGACAGAGGAAAGATCGAAGAGAAGATTCAGAAATATATCAGTGAAGCGGAACGTCTTGCGGCTATGGGTAAGTCATATGAGCGATTTGAACTGCTCTCAAAAGCATACGGAGAATTCCCCTATGATTGGAGGATAGTTGATCAGTATATGTGGCAGCTATACTATGACCCTCACAGTGAAGGACCGTACGGCAACGAGGTACACAAGGAAGAACTGTACCGTCTTTGCGAGCGTGTACTTGACGAATGTACTGTTGACAAGGTGCGATATTCGGCACTTTCGATCCTCGGCGGACTTTATCTCCTTGACGGTAAGGAAGACAAGGCTGTGGAAACGGCAAAGCGTTTTCCCGGGTATCATATGACGGAAGGCGAGGAGCTTGAAGGCTGTGTGTCGGAGAATAACGCGGAGTGGTTAAAGCAAATGCGCCGTAACATCTGGGACCTTACGTATATGTTGCACGTGAAGTTCCGTAATACTGCACACCATGACCATTCCATTGACTCGGTGCAAACGATCAAGTATCTGAAGTATGCAGTAGATCTGATAAAGATGGTGTTTGACGATGAAGACTTTGGTTTCTTTCATTATGAGCTGAGTGAATTATATATGTGGATAGCTAACAGATACGTTTCTGTCAATGAACTTGAAAAGGCGTTTGAGTATTATGAGCTTAGTTTTGAGCACGCCCGAAAGTATGATAACTTGCCGAGATTCATAAGGCACACGTCTTTTCTCGTTAAAGAGGTGCTCTTTGATATGTCGAAGACAAACTCTGACACAGAAGATAACATGGTCTTACGGCAAATGAAAAATCTGCGTTCGTGGGGTGTTTGGGAAACGGTGAAAGATACACCGCAAATGCAGGCGTTGTTTGCGAAGTATGAACCGTTGGCAGGAAAAAAACGGGATTATTCGTAACATAGCATATACAATTACACAAAATAAACAGAGAGAGAAAACTTTGATTTAAATCTAAGTTTCGCAAATCTATTGAAAAAATACAATATTAGGTGTATAATAAGGCGACACCGGGTTTGTTCAGTCAACAGGTGCTTGTCTCCGCAAAAAAACTGATATAGGTAAAGAGAAATACCCGGAGATAAAGAGTGCCGAGGGGCACAGTGCTTTTTAGACCTGTTTGTGCACTGGGATGAATTCGGTCGGTATTTTCTCGTCAAAGTACTAAGAGAATATATCAAAAATTAACGAAAGGTATGGTCATAAACATGACAAAGAAATTTCCTTTTACAAGTTGGGTCTACAGAGATATCGGAGTGTATCCGCCCACAGAACTTGACGGTCAGGTGGAATGCGGACTCAGTATTCCTATGACCCCTCCCGTCGATCGTAACAACCCCGAGCACGTAGAGCGTCTTAAGGAGTATCTTGACCGTGCCACTGAGCTGGGGGTTCAGATGATCCTTCATGTGAATTTTACAAATACCGTTCTCATGGAGCTTGGTGAAGACGAGTACTGCAGACTTCTGAAGGAGTTCTATGAGGTGACGCTTAACAGCCACCCTGCCGTTTATGGTTTCTTCGTAGGTGACGAGCCGTCCACTGCAGAGCATCTTTACTATACAAAGCGCACCATCATTCTGATGAAAAAGACTCTGCCTGACCTTATCCCTTACATCAATATGCAGGGATGCTCGGGCAGCTACCCCGAGTCATACTTCGGAGGAATGTCTCATGTGGAATGGCTCAAGTCTATCATCGATGAGATCGGATACTTTATGATATCCTACGATATGTACGGTCAGCTCGTCAACGACGGCGGCGGTACCACCGATTATTTTGAGGAGAGCAAAAAGGTCATGGATATCTGCGAGGAAGCCGGAATCAAACCTTGGGCGTGCCTTATCTGCAGTGCGCATATGGTATTCCACAAGCCGGACGAGTATGATATCATGTGGCAGATCACAACCGCTGCCGCTATGGGCTTTGCGGGTATCAACTGGTTCCGTTTCTACGACAGTCCCGCTGTTCCCAACTATCATGCTTCTCCCATTGATCAGTTCGGCAATAAGACGACTCACTACTACGATATGCTTCGCTGTAACAGAGGCTTTGGGGAACAGTTCGGTGAGATCTTCCCATACCTCAAGAGAAAGGCTACGTATTTCTTCGGCGAGGACAGAAATCGCAACAGCTATCCCCGTTTTGACGAGACCTGCCATGACATAATCGCGGAGATCAGGAGCAGCTTCGAGGAATCCATGGTCAGCTTCTTCGAGCACGAGGAAACGGGAGAGGAATATTTCTGCGTGATCAACTGCTCGAGAAAGTTCTACGATCACTACGAGATCAGAACCAAGAGTGACGATTACGACGTTTACATGATATTCCAGAACGGACTCAGAGAAGGTAAGAGACGTCTTATGAAGGACAAGGACGACGACTTCCAGAGCGAAGACTTCCTGTATCCCGGTCAGATGGCTCTCTATAAGATAAAGAAGAAATAAGGTATTTGTTGACGTTTAAGAAACAGAACGGAGATTAATTATGAATAAGATAAGAATCGGTGTCCTCGGTGTTAAGCGCGGCACAAGCATGATATATTACTGTGAGAGAGCACAGAATGCGGAAGTTGTTGCCATTTGCGATAAATGGGAGGAAGGCCTCAGAAAGACCGAGAAGGAGCTTGGTGACGACAGAGTTACATTCTATACGGATTTCGATGAGTTTTTGAGTCACGATATGGATGCCGTAGTTCTTGCTAACTACGGTAACGAGCACGCCCCCTTTGCCATCAGATGTCTTAACCGCGGCCTTCACGTTTACAGTGAGGTCACAGCCTGCCAGAACATGAAGGAGGCTGTTGAGCTTGTTGAGGCTGTGGAAAGAAGCGGCAAGGTATACGCTCTCGGTGAGCAGTATTGCTTTATGCCTGCACCCATGGAGATGAAGCGTCTCTATCAGGCGGGTAAGATCGGTGAGCTGGAGCTTGCTGACTGTGAATATGCTCACGATGCTTCCCCTGCATGGCACCGTCTTACCTTCGGTGACCCTACTCATTGGAGAAACTATGCATATTCCACGTTCTACTGCACACATTCCGTAGGTCCCATCATCCACGCTACGGGTCTTCGTCCGGTATCGGTTACGGGATTTGAAAGCTACCACAACGAGCGCAGAAGCAGTGTCGGTGCAAAGACTGCGTCCTTCGGTATCTCTATGATCACCCTTAACAACGGTGCTATTATCAAGGCACTTAACGGAAACCTTCGCCGCAGTACACTTTGGTATTGTATGTACGGCTCGGCAGGTAAGCTTGAGAACTCCAGAAGCATCGTTAAGAACGGTGGTGTAGCACGTCTGTACGTTGAGCTTGAGGAAAAGGGACACGAGGATGAGCTTGTTACAAGGGATAATTACATCCCCGAGAGACCTCCCCTTCAGGGTAACTTCGATGAGACCTCATTCAATGATCACGGTGGGGCTGACTTCTACTGTATGCAGGGCTTTATCGACCGCATCAGAGGTGATGAAAATGCCGACTATATCGACGTATATGAGGCAATGGACATGACCCTTCCCGGTATGTTCGCTTACCGTTCACTTCTTAAGGGAGGTATCCCCGTAGACGTGCCCGATCTTCGTGACGTCGCACAGCGTGAGCTTTACAGAAACGATACTACCTGTACTGACCCCAAGGCGGCAGGTGATATGCTTGTTCCCGCTTATTCCAGAGGAGAGGTCGAGATAGATCCCTCCGTATATGACAGAGTAAAAGCAAACTTCCTCCGTGAGATGGAGGACGGAACCTTCGCAGCCGAATAATTTACATAATAACATACAACGGGCTGCAGTAAAACTGCAGTCCGTTACTGTTGAATGATCAGGTATCAAAATGGATTTTAATTTTTATTATTTACTGATAATAATCGCAACTGTGCTTTTCTCCTGTCAGTTTATGATGACACAGGGCTTTCAGAAGCTTAACGGAAGCAGCTTCAAAACATCTATCCGCTTTGCTTCTCAGACAAGCCTTGTTATTTGCCTTGCAATGTTCATTCTGTCCGGCTTCAAGCTCACGTTTACGCCGCTTCTTGTTATCGTTGCGCTTTGTCACAGCATAATGGCGTTTACCGCATCGTACTGCTCCATAAAGGCACTGGGTACGGCAAATCTGTCAGTTTACTCAATGTTCTCAATGCTTGGCGGTATGCTTCTGCCGTTTGTATATGGGATAGTATTCGGCGGAGAAGAGATGACGTGGGGAAAGGGCATTTGCTGTGTGCTCATCGTAGCAGCGCTTTCCTTTGACAGAGAGAGCTTCAAGAGCAAGGCAGGTGCGATCAAGTATTACCTGGCAGTATTTTTTCTCAACGGTATGAACGGCGTGATCGCGGCGTTTATTACGTGGGCAGAGCCGGGGTACAATAAGCAAAGTTACCTTGCACTGATGAATATGTTTGTGTTTATCATAACATTTGTTGCGTATTACATAACTCAGAAGAAACTCCCCATACCAAGGCCCGCTGAGCTTAAATATACTGTAAGCTACGGAGTTTGCAACGGAGCAGCAAATCTCATGCTTCTTATTGCGCTGGGACACGTAAATGCATCGGTGCAGTATCCGATAGTGACAGGCGGTGTTATCATCTTCTCGACCGTAGCAGCGGCATTGCAGAAAGACAACGTGAAGAGAAGGACAGTTATATCAGCGATCATAGCTTTCGTTGCAACCGTTTGCATCATACTTTGACTATTTACTTTTTAACGATTCCGAAAAGAACCTGCCGCAAGGACATTTCTCTCGACCTGAGAGAGCGTTCCTTGCGGCAGGTTCTTGTTTTAAGGTTCAAAGCACACGTTTGTGCAGTCTTTTATTATCACAGGATCATCCTTTGAGACGATCGTGTTACCGCGGACGAAAATCCCGTCTACGTTTGAGACGGAGATTCCATGAGGAGTCAAGGGACAATCGATGACGTTATCCTCAATAAAGATATTGCTTATCGCTTGTCCTTGGGGGCGATTTGCACCTACGAAGACCATGATGGCGGCAGGGTCGCCGTACCACTTTTCTGCGCAATCCTTAATGCGGTTTTTCCTGACGGTGACGTTGCGGGATGAGACTCCCTCGTACCAGTTAGCCTCGGGAGAGATGACTATAGCAGGCCCGGTAACGTTCTCAAAGGTGTTTCCCTCAAGGAGCACGTCACGGGATTTGACAAGCAGGCTTCGAGCATTGTGACTTGAAGCTCTGCAGCCGACTATCTTGGTTTTCGGAACCCACGTTACGTTTGATAAGATAAGTCCTGCGGCGTTTTCGGGAAGTGCATGGTCAAGCTTGACTCTGCACATCCATTCATCGGGCATGGGACGCACGTCGGTTACTATAAAGGTATCAATGAGACTTAACGAGTCGCTGTCACAAAGCTCAAGTGTGTCTCCCACGTCGGGGTAATCAAGCGTTTGTGCATGAGTTCCGTCGGGGGTTTTCTCCTGCATATAGCAGACACTGTCACCTTCCTTGCTTACTATCTTCTGATAATACGTATGAACGTTGGTCATATCGTCGCCGTGACCTCT
Organism: uncultured Ruminococcus sp.; assembly: GCA_964474245.1. Taxonomy (GTDB): domain Bacteria; phylum Bacillota; class Clostridia; order Oscillospirales; family CAG-272; genus RUG11130. The sequence continues at coordinate 6,605 of CAYYRY010000045.1, forward strand.
GAAAGTGCAGTTTTCGATACGAAGAAACCCTTTGATGGCGGAAAAATGAGTGGCGTCGCAGTTTGTTGAGAAGTTATGTCCGTCCATGGGAATGACGGATACGTCCTTAAGAGTTATGTTTTCGCTTCTGTTTCCGAGGATTCCCATGCCCGGCTGGTTGTTGACGGTAAGGGAGTCGAGGGTTATGTCCTTTGAGTTTTCGATGAGGACGGCAGGTCTGAAATGTGCCGTGTGTCCTACGTAGAATTCTACTCCCGGGCGAATTTCACCTGCGTTGTCAAAGGGAACCATAATGTGATGGCTGTCGATGAAGCGGCGCGCCCATATATCGTGATCTGCGCGGGTCTTTTTTTGTGTAGCAGGGTCAAAGGGCCATACCTTGATGACCATGGGAGAGGTTTCCTTGACGGGACAATCATTGTCAAACTCAATTATTGCCTCACGGCGGAATGCGCCCGGTGTCGGTTCTGTGACCTCGGTCACTACTCCGCGGCTGTAGGGAAGTCTCTTATGGCGAATAGTAAAGCCCTTGATCTCAACGTCTTCACAGCCTCTTATGGATATAGGCTCCATGAAGCCATCAATTACAAGTGTTACTCCCTCCGCGATAACTCTCGTGCCACGCTGTCCCTCAAAGTATATACCTCTCGTATATTCAAAGTCGGGGCGGAATTGTATGTGCTCGGGGTTTCTTCCGTATTCACCTGCCATCGTTGCACGCTGCACTTCACGTGCACGCTCGTCCGTTATAGTATACGTACCTTCCTCAACTATAAGAGTAGTGTACGGGTGCTTCTTCAGATACGCCATGGCAAGAGCAAAGCGTCCGTTGTCGGTATCTGAAGAAAAGTCTGATAAATATACTGTACTGTTCATAAGCTTCTATCTGTTCTGTAATTCGTGGTATTTGTCGAAATAATAGTATTTCCAACATTATGCGAGACGGAGTGGCTTATTTTTTGATTATTGCTTGCCTCAGTGACGGAAGTTACCGCCTCTGTTGTAGAAGAGGCCGTTTGCTTCGCGCTCGTCATAGAATTCATCGGTTATGTAGAAGACTGTTCCTTCTTCAATACCGTTTGCAACCATGTTGCGGATGTTCTCTTCCGTATACATCTGTGCGTGATTTATAGCATCCCCTCCAACGTTGTCGTTTCGCCAGTCTGCCTGAAGCTCACCGAGGCGTGTGTTGGAGCTGTTGATATATACGTTATTTTTCATGACAGTACCGTTGGTCTCGCCTCTTGCGAGGAGGGGACGTCCGCATATCATAGCGTGAGAGTACATCATGACGTTATCCTCGAACACGGAGTTCGCATAGAACTGACCCGTAAATCTGCCGAGGTACAAAAGGCTTCCGCCCTTGTTGGGTCTCTGGTGACCGAAGTGATAGCCGCCGATGGCAAGGTAGTTGCCCGTAAGACGGACGTTACAGAGAACGCTTCCCACGCCGTAGTTCCATATCTCGATATGGGAGTTGGTATTTGTAATAACGTTGTTTGAGAAGGTCAGGTTATTCTGCAGGGCGAGGGTATTCGAGCTTGTGGATATCTGAGTACTGATGCCTCCGTCGTATACCTGATTTACATAGCAGTTGTTAATGGTGTAGCCGTCGGAGCTACCGTATATCTCAACGCCGTTTCCGAATCTGGTGGTGTCTCCGCCCTGTGTCGATCCGCCGATCCACTCTATAGTACAGTTCTGAATCACGGGATTGATATATCCTGCGGTAACACCGTGGCTTCCCACGTACATGATCGATACGTTGTCAAGCACGGCGTTGCTTCCGAGTCCGATACCGTGTCCTCTTGTGGAAACGATGATCTTTTCAAACACCTCACCCGGATTTCCGCCGTCGTAATACATATACAGCTTATTTGACTCCCAGTCGTGGTAGTACTCGAGGTTATGCATAAGCATCGTGGACATATCTTCTGCAGGACGGGATGCGGAGTCATATACCTCAAAGCCGTTGGTCACAATACCATTGTCGATGGTAGTCGCGCCCTCTGCGAATACGTTTCCGTTTTTGCTGTTTATGCCCACTCTGATACCGAAGCCCGTTTTTCCGCTCTTATCGGTGATGACGATGTTACCAACGTCGTGATAGTGCTTGGCAGAGCCGGTGCTTGCTGTTACGAATTCGTCGTTCAGCAGCCATACGTTATCGTACTCGGTTTTCACCCAATCCATACTGCCGTTGATATCGAGTGCGCCTGTGAATATGGGCTTGGGACCCTCGCCGTATGCAGAGTAGATAACACCCGCAGCAGCGCTCAAAACCATGTCACCTGCAGTTGGTTGTTCGAGTGTTTTGTAGAATACACTTCCTCGCTCGAAGAATACCGCATCTCCGGGCTTTGCCTTATGAACGATAAAGTCTCCGTTGTTAGCGTAAAGAGTGTAAAGATCCTTGATGCTTGCAAAGGGAGTCTCTGGGGAGAGACCGTCGTTGCCGGGCTTTCCGTTGATGGAGGAGACGTAGTAGCACGTGCCCTCGATATCCTCGGGAGAGTAGGTGTTGGGGGTGTTTATGATCTCCTCGATACGGGCGTTCATCTCGTCGGTGTACTTTTTCTCAACGTCGTCGGTAAGAGTGCGGATATCTGCCTCGGCGTAAACGTCTTTGCCGTTCTTGTATAAGTCCGCTTCACTGTTTGCGGTGTATGCCTTGGCGTCCTCAATATCCGAGAAGAAGCCGATATAGCTTACGTTAGCCTCAACGTCCCTCTTATCCCCGAAGGGGTAAAGAGCAACGCGGAGATATCTTGAGTTGAGGGAGGGCAGGTCAACGTCGTCCTTCATCGAAGCCTGACCCGTTTGCATAAAGCCTTCCTTTTCGGTAAAGATCTTCTCTCTTACCTCTCTTGCGGCGTCACCCGTCTCAAAAATGAGCGTGGTGTACTCTCCCTCAGTGGAGACATCAACGGGAGTCAGCTTTTCCTCATGAATGGGGGAGGTGAGCATGAGGTAAGGATCCTCCACGCCGTCGTCGGTCCTGTATGCAAGCTTGACGTACTCAAGTCCGCCTGCGGGAACGTCGGAATACGTAAAGCTTACTCCGAAGAACCAGGGCTCATAATCGCTTTCGCAGGGAGTTAGATCCATGGACGGGAGTGACGTTGTCGTATTCTTTGCGGAATTCATATTGGTCATGAGCTGCTCGGGAGTGTTGAAGAAATCCCATACCTTCAGGACTGCGGCAGTCTCCGTTGCAGACAGGTACTTCTGATGAAGCCTCATAAGAATGGTAGCGCCCTGAGCTCTGTCGAGCTTATCCTTGGGCTTGAAGTTTCCGTTATTGTCACCCTCGATGATGCCGTAGCGGCTGAGGCTGTCAACGTGCTCGAGAGCCCAGCTCTTGGCGATGCTGTCGTTGTCGTTATAGGCGTCGGGAGACAGATCGGTATAGTCGAACATAACGTCGAGATAATCCATCAGTCGGGAAACGCACACCGCCGCCTCCTGACGTGTGATGGACGCGTTGGGACGGAAGTTACCCTTGTCGTCACCCTTCATGATACCCGTCTCGGAAGCCCATCCCACGTACTGTGAATACCAAGTGTTCTTATTCGTATCGGGGAAGGTGTCCTTCACGTCAGATTCGGCGTTGCACAGACGTCCGAGGACGGTGATGAACATGGCACGGCTCATGTCGGTGTTAGGCTCAAAGGTGGTTGCTGACGATCCGTTCATGAGTCCGTTCTTCCATACGTATTCCACAGCATTGTAGTACCATTTTTTTGGACTTGCGGAAACGTCGGTAAAAGGGAATGCTGTATCCGCAGATGACGAGGCGATACCTGTCACGAGCATACCGCACATAATGGCAAGTGCAAGGATGAGGGAGATGATTCTTTTGGCTTTCATTGTATTTTCCTTTCGCAGGTTGCTTTTTCAATAATCGCACTGCACATACATCAAAAATATTATTCGGAAAGAATATTGATTACTGAAGGAGTCTTCAATGAGATACAATGCGTTTATTTCGTTAACTCTATTATACACTTAAAGCATTAAATTGTAAATCCCTTGAAAAGCATTTTACAGTAAAAGTCGGAGTGAAAACGAGAAGGGAGGTGCAGTCAGCATAGGGAAGGTTGTTAGACTTACAAAAAGCGCATCGGTTTCAAGCCGATGCGCTTTGCAGATGAATTTTTGTTTCCACGTATCCGTCGGGATTATCTGATGCCGTAGTTTTCGATAACGTAGTCCATATCCTTGTCGCCTCTGCCGGAAAGGTTGATAAGGATAGAGCCGTGATCCATGGTTTTTGCCAGCTTCATACCGTATGCAACCGCGTGGGAGCTTTCAATGGCGGGGATGATACCCTCAAGGCGTGCCAGCTTGTAGA
>CAYYRY010000046.1:0-10774 GCA_964474245.1 uncultured Ruminococcus sp.
GGACTGTATCTGCATACTTTCCTCGGGTCCCATGAAAATGCGTCTGCCGTCGATGTGAGATGAGAAGTATACGCCCTCCTCCTTTATCTTGCGCAGTCCCGCAAGGGAGAACACCTGGAATCCGCCGCTGTCTGTGAGAGTGGGACCCTTCCAGCCTGTGAACTTCTGAAGTCCGCCCATGTCGTGCACCAGCTTATCACCGGGACGGATGTGGAGATGGTAGGTATTTGAAAGCATTACCTGACAGCCGACCTCTTCAAGATTCTCTGATGAAAGACCTCCCTTGATGGCACCGCAGGTGGCAACGTTCATAAATACGGGAGTCTGTATATTACCGTGGGGAGTTTCAAGCTCACCGCGGCGGGCTTTGCATTTTTCGTCTGTAGCCTTTAATTTAAACATTAACTTGTCAATTCCTTTCTTTATTTACACTTACATCTCGTTAATCTCGGCTCTGTTACCGCCAAGGCGGGACTTTTCCTCATCAACGACCCATTCGCCGTTTTTCTTGTAACAGTATACGGTAACTTTCTTGCCCTTCACGCTGAACGCGAATTCCGCGGTTTCAGAGGCAAAGCTGTACTTATAGCTGTATCCGCGCCAGCTGACGTCGTCTTCGTCGGCATCCACCGATTCAAAGTAATCGCTGTTTATAAGATACTCGTACGCGAGCTTATACTCCTCTGTGTTCTTGACCTTTTGGAGGGAGGTAAAAGCTATACCGACAATCAACGCAATACCGATAATGAAGCAAAGCACCACCAACACTGCAGGACTTATCTTCTTTTTCGGCTTTCTTGTTCCGTCATCATACGTGGCGGTGCCGTTTTGTACCGAATACTCTCCGTTCAGCACGGAGCCCGTTCTTCCTTGAGTGTATCCGCCGTTTGCGGAATAACCGCTGTTTGGCGTACGGTATGGAGTCTTCTCTGCAGGCGAAGGCTCGCTCGTTGTGGTATAGCTTCTGTTCTGAGAAGTATAGTAGTCAGCCCACAGCATTTTTGCCGTGTTGATATCCACAACTGCAGTCCCCCCAAGCATATCGCCGAAGGAATATCCGCTGAGCATTATGCAGATGCCGTCAAAGAAATAAAACACGTACAGGATACCTCTGAATGCCCATCTGACTCCGGTGGGCTTTCCTCCCGTCGTTTTGTCCACGATACCAAGTCTGCATATTCTCTTACCGAGACTTCTTCCGCCGAGTAAAGGATCGCGGAACGCAAAACCTAAGATGATCACAAGGACCGCAGCGACCACCATCAATTCTCCATGCGCATAGGGGGCATCAAATCCTTCAACGATACCGATAATGACCGCCGCCAAAAAGGACAATGCGACCCAGTCTATTACCCACGCAAAGAACCTTCGCAGCTTTACGCTGAAATCAATTCTGAATTTGTTATCTGAACCCATATGTATTCTCCGTTAGTATTATGATCAATATACGCGAACCGTCTTAACCAAGTCGTGCAAACTGTCTGTCGATGGACGATTTTTTCACCTCAAAGGCTACGGGTCTGCCGTGTGGGCAGGTGCGTATCACACTTCCGTTTTCACCCTTTACGAAAAGTCTGTCGCATATCCATCTGATATGTGCCATGTCGTATACTCTTCCGCCCTTTATCGCCGCCTTGCAGGCAGACTGGAACAGACGGGCTGAAAAGAACTCTTCTGCAGCCGCATCAAGTCCGGCTCCGACGTCGCAAAGCTTTGACGCCAATGTATGGAAAAGCTCAAGTGCCTCAGTTGGTGTCAGCATATCGGGTATGCGGTCGATCATCACGTTTACCCTTGCTCCCGATTTTTCAAGTGTGAAGCCGAAGCCGAGAGATTCTATCTTCTCCTTGTAATCCTTCACTGCATCACTTTCTATTTCAAGCAAATCTAAGGTCAACGGAGCGATCAGCATCTGACCTGATATCTCCGAGGTCTTCATACGGCGGCACAGCTCGTCGAAAATTATTCTTTCATGGGCGGCGTGCTTATCCACAAAGAGAAGTCTGTCCTCCATTTGAACGATAACGTAGCAGTTGTACGCTTCACCGAGAATCAGATACTCGGGAATCTCTTCGACAGCCTCGTTGGGTGTGTTGCGAGGTCTTTCAACAGGCACGGCTTTTTCAGCGATATTTGTGATTTTAACTTTTTCAAGTGCCTCTTTTTCTTCTGCCTCAGCTTTTGCAGGTACTTCTGACGCAGGCTTCTCGGACAAAACCGTTGGCGTATCGGAGGCAACGGGTATCCTGACCTGCTCCGGCTTCTCCGCCCGGGTATCCGCAGGAACGAATGCACCAAGGAGGCGTCTCGCCTCCGCGCCGTCTATCCAGAAGGAGGAATCCCGACGCTGTGGCTCTGAGGGACGGGACGTCGTGCCGTCTGAGGACTTCATCTTCACCGGCTCGGTATCGGTCGCCCGGGTCTTATAGTAGGGTGACATCTCAGGCTTTGCAGCGGGTGTTTCTGCTGACTGCTTTACCTTCACGGGGGATGTGACCGTTGCTGTGCGCTGAGGTACACTCTGCACGTCGGGCGCACCACGGCGTGACGTGAGGGTCAGCTCGGGGCGGATGACCGTAGACTCAAGGGCGTTTATCACAGCATAATATACTGCATCGAATATTATGCGCTCGTTTGTGAATTTTATCTCAAGCTTTGCAGGATGGACGTTCACGTCCACAGCAGCAGGGTTAATGTCTATATTCAGCACACAAATGGGAAACTTCTCCGGAGGTATTCTCGTTTTGAATGCCTGCTCAATGGCAGCCATAGCAGTTTTACTTCTGACGTACCTTCCGTTTACAAAGAAGTTCTCCATATTTCTGTTTGCCTTGAACAGATCGGGCTCGGACACGTAACCCGTAACGGATATGCCGTCGGCATTACGGGACACCTCAATACAGCGAGATGCCACGGACTTGCCGAATACAGCATAAATTGCGGAATAAAGCTTTCCGTCACCGGGTGTGGCAAAGCGTACTTCGCCGTCACATATGTATTTTATGGCAATATCGGGACGGGACAGGGCGATCTTTTCCACCACTGCGCTTACCGCCGCCGCTTCGGTATTGTCCTTTTTAAGGAACTTACGTCTTGCAGGAACGTTGAAGAAAAGATCCTCCACCACGATGGTGGTGCCCGAAGCACAACCCGTTTCGGTTATATCCAGTATCTCTCCGCCCTCAGCGGTAAGGATCGCACCCATCTCCGAGTCAGACGGCCTTGAGAATATACGTATTCTCGAAACCGAGGATATTGCCGCCAATGCTTCGCCACGGAAGCCGAGGGTGGATATGCTCGTAAGATCCTCCGCTGCGGATATCTTACTGGTTGCATGACGGAGGATGGCAACAGGCAGATCCTCAGGCTCCATACCGCAGCCGTTATCGGACACACGAATAAACGCAACGCCGCCGCGCTGTATTTCCACGGTCAGAACACTCGCACCCGCATCTATTGAGTTTTCAAGAAGTTCCTTCACAACGGAGGACGGTCTGTCAACGACCTCTCCTGCGGCGATCAGATTGGCTACGTCAAAGCCAAGCACGTTTATCTTTCCCATGTGACATACTCCTTTCATTCAACGTTTGATTATCCACTGTCCGCAGATCATTTTGCAGAGTGGAATGACGATTACAAAAGTTTATTTTTCCACGTAAATATGAGGTTCATCGCCTCTATGGGGGTGAGAGTGTTTATATCGGTCGCCTTTATCTCATCAGCCACCTCTGACTCCACTCCGGAGAACAGGCTTATGGTTCCGTCAAACATATCCTGTGTGGGTACGGTTTCGGTACGGTTCTTCTTGGGAGATGCGTTTTCAAGTTCCTTCAAGATTTCCTTGGCACGGCGTGTTATCTCTGAAGGGACTCCCGCAAGACGGGCTACTTCAATACCGTAGCTGTCGTCTGTAGGACCCTTTACGATCTTTCTGAGGAAGGTTACAGACTCGCCCCTCTTCTTTGCGGCTATGTTATAGTTGACAACACCGTGAAGCTTATCTTCAAGGTCCGTCAGCTCGTGGTAGTGGGTCGCAAACATGGTCTTGGCACCAAGCTTCGCCCCTGCGGTATATTCCGCCACGGCGCGGGCAATGCTCATACCGTCGTAGGTGCTCGTGCCTCTGCCTATCTCGTCGTAGATGATGAAGCTGCGGCGTGTGGCGTTATTCAGAATGTACGCCACCTCCTTCATTTCCAGCATGAAGGTGGACTGACCCGATGCCAAGTCGTCTGATGCGCCTACACGGGTAAACAGCTTATCGACGATTCCAATACGGGCACTTGATGCAGGTACGAATGAGCCTATCTGCGCCATAAGGATGATAAGGGCGGTCTGTCTCATATAAGTGGACTTACCTGCCATATTGGGGCCTGTTATCAGCGCAAGGCGATTATCCGTAGTATTAAGATATGCGTCGTTGGGCACGAAATACGTGTCCTTAACAAATCTTTCGACCACGGGATGGCGGCCGTCCTTGATATCTATGACGTCTCCCGCATCCACCTCGGGACAAACGTAGTTATTCTGGGATGCACATTCGGCAAAGGAAACGAATACGTCAAGTCTCGCCAAGGCGTCTGCACTGGCACGGATACGTTTCTCCGCATCTGCTACCATGTCGCGGATGCCGCAGAAGAGCTCATATTCGAGGGAATGAAGTTTGTCCTCCGCACCGAGAATGGTGGACTCCATCTCCTTCAGCTCATCGGTTATGTACCTTTCCTTATCGGAAAGAGTCTGCTTCCTGATATAGTTATCGGGTATCTGCTCCTTAGCCCATCGGGGAGCTTCGATATAGTATCCGAATACCCTGTTGTACCCGATCTTCAGAGCCTTCAGCCCGGTCTTCTCCTTTTCCTCGGCTTCGACCTTTTTTATCCAGTCCTTGCCGTTTGACATGATATAGCGAAGCTTATCTACGCCCTCGTTATATCCGTCACGTATCATACCGCCCTCTCTTACGGAGAAGGGAGGCATCTCCACGAATGCGTCGTCAATGGCTGAGTATACGTCCTCAAGGGTGTCGAGGTTTTCTCTGATGGTGGCAAGCTCACCGGACGTGATGCCCTCGAGCATCATCTTTACCGCGGGAAGAACGTGAAGCGTCTGAGCTATGGCGCGCAGATCCTTACCGCCTGCGGTACCGTATGTCACCTTGGTGATAAGTCTTTCGAGATCCAGCACGTTTACAAGAAGGCTTCTTATCTCCTCCCTGAGCATGAAGCTGTCCTTCAGCTCTGCCGTTGCCTTCTGTCTTTCGGTTATGGCTCTGACGTCCGTCAGAGGATGCTCGATATACTTTTTAAGAAGTCTTGCGCCCATGGCACTGCCCGTTCTGTCCAGTACCCAAAGAAGGGAGCCTTTTTTCTCCTTGGTAAGCATGGTTTCGCAAAGCTCAAGATTTCGTCTTGTGGAGACATCCATTTCAAGATACTCTGAAGCATCATACATGGACAGATTTCTGATGTAGGAGATATCCTTCATCTGAGTTTCTTCGATATATCGAAGTGCAGCACCCGTGGCAATTAGTGCTGCTCTGGGAGCACCCTCCACCGCCTTCTCGCCGAACTGCTTATCGCATCTTGCAAGACAGTCGGACTGATTAAAGTATCCTGTGGCTCCGTCAGTAAGAAGGGCATCCGTACGATCCTTGACAAATTCGCCCACACGGGGCATCTCCCGCACGGGAATATTCATGATGATCTCGCGTGGTGCATAGGTGGAAAGCTCGCTGACGACGCCGTCTGATGCGTGCTCTGCGGCAATACTCGTAGCGCAGATGTACGCAGTTGATATATCAGCAAAGCATATACCCACGGTCACGCCGTCATTATATACGGTACAGAGGTAGTTGTTCTTCTTATCGTCAAGCAGATCGCTTTCTATGACGGTTCCGGGGGTGATTATGCGCACTACCTCACGGCGGACGATAGTCTTCGTCTGGGAGGGATCCTCCGTCTGCTCGCAAATGGCAACCTTATATCCTCGCTCAACTAACTTTCCGATATAAGGCTCGCAGGAATGATACGGCACTCCGCACATGGGCGCACGCTGTCCTTCACCGCAATCTCTGCCCGTAAGCGTCAGATCAAGCTCACGTGAGGCAAGCTGTGCATCCTCGAAAAACATCTCGTAAAAGTCACCGAGTCTGTAAAACAAAATAAAATCCGGATATTGGTCCTTGATCTCGCAATACTGCTTCATCATCGGCGTTAATCCCATATTCTACCTCATCTTTTCTCAATTTATCTGAATTAATCTATATACAAACGACCCCCGTACTCAGCGAATCTCCCGCCTCACACGGCAACCGTTACAGCTACCAAAGTTAAAGTAATAATAAAGTAAAAGGTACACTTTACTTCCCCTGCAAAGCAGAGGAAGTAAAGCATCACGTTTTCATGAAAACACATTACTTATGCCTTTAGGCATAAACATCACGTTCTTTTTCAACAAGAAAAAGAACACATCACTTTCAAATCATATCTTTCTATCAAAAGATATGATTTGAAAACCTTAGTGGCATCCTCCGCAAGAGGAGCAGTCGTGAGCGCAGGGGCGCTCGCCTGTGATACCGAACTGTACTTCACCGATAACCTCAGAATAAAGTGCGTCGAACGCATCCTTTGCTTCCATGTATGCCACGTATACGGGATGCTCAACAACGTCGTTATAAAGCTCTGTCATACGTGCTGTGAGCTTCTCACGCACGGACTCGTCCTTGCTCGCATCCTCAGCGGATGTCATCATAAGCTCCTGATGAGCATTGTACTCACCGATGAGAGCCATAAGCTCCTCGCTCTTTTCATAGTCTTCCATTGCAGCATCAAGCGCAGCGGTTACGGGATCCTTCTTGATAAGGTCGCCGAGAGCGTGCGCCGCTTTCATGATCTCTTCTGTCATCTTAAATACTTCCTTTTCTTTATATTTATATATGCAGATATATATTATATCCGACTTACGGTAAATAATGCGACTCAGACAAGCTTACCCTCAAGAGAATAAGCTCCGCTTGATATTATCTCTACTTCAACGAAGCTGCCTATAAGGGAAGCATCCCCCTTGAAGTGGACGGGACGCGCCATGTCGCCTCTGCCCGTCAGCATATCGCTGTCACTCTTGCTGACCTCTTCAACAAGGACTCTTACACGTCTGCCGACGAAACGGCGGTTGCGACGCTCGCATATCTCATCCTGCAGGGCAAGAAGTCTCTTGAAGCGCTCACCGGATACCTCAGGCGGGATCTGATCCTCCATTTCAGCAGCGGGAGTGCCGATCCTCGGGGAATATATAAATGAGAAGATCATATCATATTCCACCCGTCTGAGCATTTCAAGTGTCGCTTCAAAGTCCTCGTCTGTCTCGCCGGGGAAGCCTACGATAATATCGGTGGTCAGACTGATATCAGGATATTTCGCCTTCAGCGAATCTATTATACTGAGATAATGCTCGGCTGAATATCTTCGGTTCATTCTGCGAAGCACCTCGGTTGAGCCTGACTGCACAGGCAGGTGGAAGTGCTTGACCACCTTTTTTTCCGTTGCAACCACGTCAAGAAGCTCTTCTGATGCATCTTTCGGGTGGCTGGTCATAAAGCGAACCTTGAAGTCCCCCTCAAGGGCACATATTCTGCGGATGAGTGAAGCAATATTCTCCCCCTCATCATCTATGTCACGTCCGTATGAGTTTACGTTCTGACCGAGAAGGGTGATCTCCTTTGCGCCTCCCGCAATAAGCTCTCTTGCCTCAGCAATTATATCCTCGGAACGTCGGCTTCTTTCTCTGCCTCTTACATAAGGCACTATGCAGTAGGTACAGAAGTTATTGCATCCGTACATGATGGAAAGCCATGCGGAATGCTTGGAAGACGGAACCGTTGGGATACCCTCGGCGATTTTATACTCATCACTTATAACAAAGCTTCTTCCGCGGCGTAGCATCACCTTCTTCACAAGAGAGGGCACCTTATGTATCGCGCCCGTGTCAAAGGTAAATCCCACGTAGGGATAGCTCATCTTGAGCTTGTCCGCACGGTGACGCTGAGTCACCATACATCCGCCTACACCTATTATAAGATTCGGGTTCTTTTCTCTGATATGCTTATACTCTCCGATAACGGAAAGCGCCTTTTTTTCTGCGTGCTCTCTGATGGCACAGGTGTTTACAAGGATGAGATCAGCTTCTTCGGGTACATCCACCGCACGGTATCCCATGAGAGATGCAAGACCTGCCAATCTCTCGCTGTCCGCCTCATTCTGCTGACAGCCGAAGGTCTTGATGTAGTACCCGGGAGCCCTCTCCCCCGTCATGCCTCTTGCAGCAAAGCTATCTGCGATCTCCGACGCGCATCTCAGCTCGTCACCTATCACTTTTTCATCTATATGTCTGTTTCTGTTTTCCACAGGAATCATTCTCCTCGTGTGATATTTCTCACCGTGTAGCCGTCCGCCACAAATTCAAGGCGATCTTCTTCTATACCGCCCGTCACGATGATCTCTTTGTTTTCAGTAATAAGCATAGCCTCAAAGACCACACCGGAATCAAGGTACAATTCAAAGGTACCCGCTTCTCCAAGTATGATCACAGCCTCCGACAAAGCATCCGATACAGCACCGTTATTTGACCATACCGCCGCACCGACAATGCCGCTGTCCGCAAGGGTACCGTCACGGGGGTCTACCGCCGGGTAGTCACCACCCACGTCGGACACAGAAATAAAGCCGTCCTTTATGCTGTAATTGACAAGGGTCTTATTCTTTTCCCCCGGTACGCTTACGCCTAATTTGAACAGTTCTCCTTCAGGCTTCTGACCGAATACGCCGACACTGTCACCGACGGAAACAACACCGTATGCCACATCAGCCGCCGTAAGATATTCCATAAGTCTCTGGGCCGCGAAGCCCTCTCTTATGCCGTGAAGGTCGATAATGCATTCCCCGTCCGTCACCTCTATTTTGTCAGGTCTGACAGACAGACAGGACGTCTCCGTGTGACGAAGAGCTTCCTCAAGGGAGGCTTCGTCAGGCTGTCCCGCTGACCACAGCTCGCAAAGCTTGCCGGCAGTGGGAGTATATGCGCCGTCTGTAGCAGTCGCCATATTGACAGCAACGTTCAACGCAGTAACAAGGCTCTCATCGGGAGAAACTATCATATCTACCTTATTGTTAAGGGCGTACAATATTGATGTTTCCGACTCCGCAGAAAAAAGCTTATCGCATTTTGCAACAAGTCTTCCGCACCCGCCGCCGACACTGTCAAAATAATCATCGTCAAGGGATGAGCCGGACAGTGACGTGTTGGACATACGAAGAGTAACGTAAGTATTCTCTCCCTCTATCACGCGGTCGGTATATTCTTCGTCCGCTGAGCATGAAGCAAGGAGCATCATCAGTATAAGAATCAAAATACAGCAAACAGTTTTTTTCATAGGAGAAGCATCCTTTCAAAAAGCATAGTACCGCATTGTATCATTATTACATTATAATATTATACACGATATGTGCCTTTAAGTCAACAAAAATCGTTTTATTTCGCCGGTTTCAAGTACGGATTTTATACTCTTCCATTATAAATCCCGTGTAAAAATTTCCGGTATATGTATATGTCCTCCTCTGTTTTCCATATGCATCCTGTCCTATGCCCATACATCGTCCGGCTATATGGGGACGTAAATTAATTTTTATTCCTGCATCTGCATAAATATTACAAAAATATTGTAACAAAATCCTCTAACCCCCTTTACAATCATGTAAAAATTTGTTACAATATGGGATATCTATATTTTTGACAAAGGAGAAAAGCATGACTATATCAAATATAATCATTCTCGCAACAATTTTTGTTTACATGATCATGATGCTCTTCATCGGTATCGCAGTAAGCAATAAGAACAAAACCACCGATGACTTCTATCTCGGCGGAAGAAAACTCGGTCCCTTCGTTACAGCAATGAGTGCCGAAGCCTCCGATATGAGTGGATGGCTCCTCATGGGTCTTCCCGCAGTTGCCATGATAGGAGGTATTGCCGAGGCATCATGGACCGCTATCGGTCTTGCCATCGGTACATACGTAAACTGGCTCATTGTAGCACGCCGCCTGCGCCTCTACAGCGCAAAGATCGATGCATTCACCATCCCTGATTTCTTTGCAAAGCGTTTCGGTGACAAGAAGAACATCATCACTCTCGTATCTGCAGTTATGATCATTATTTTCTTCGTTCCCTACGTTGCTTCCGGCTTCTCCGCTTGCGGAAAACTCTTCTCTACCCTCTTCGGAATGGACTACGTACTTGCAATGGTGCTCAGCTCCATCGTAATCATCCTCTACTGTACCTTCGGCGGATTCCTTGCAGCCTCTACCACCGACTTCGTACAGAGCATTATCATGACGATCGCTCTTGTCGTTGTTCTCGGATTCGGTGAGGGTATGGTCGGCGGATTCGGAAACGTAGTAGACAACGTGAAAAGTCTCCCCGGATTCCTTGATCTGTTCAAAGGCTTCGACGTGGCAGCAGGCGAGACCGGCAGCTTCGGTGCTCTCAGCGTAGTTTCTACCCTTGCATGGGGGCTCGGTTACTTCGGTATGCCTCACATCCTCCTCCGCTTTATGGCCATCGAGGATGACAATAAGCTCAAGCTCGCACGCCGTGTTGCTACCGTATGGGTTGTGATATCCATGGGTATCGCTATTATCATCGTTGTTATCGGATACTCAGTTATGAAGGCAGGACACATTCCTAATTATATTGATATCATTAATAATACCGGTAATA
>CAYYRY010000047.1:0-10767 GCA_964474245.1 uncultured Ruminococcus sp.
CAACGTATCCTCCCTGATTGGGCTCACGGGTGTCAACGGGATCGAAAATATTGAGGTTCAGCCTCTGAGTCTCGTAGCATCCGGGCGCACCCGCACGTCCGGGACCGACGTAGCGTCCGTTTTCATCAAACACGTCTCCGTAAACGGATTTCGCACGGCGAAGTACGGGGAAACGGAAGCCGTCCCACCACTCACTGCTGAATATATAAACGTAGTCACATACTCTCTCCCTCTCGCCGTGTCGTCCGCTGAAGTAGGTCTTACCGATCTCGGTGTCCTCACCGAAGCGGATGATCTTCGAAGCCTCCGCTGACGGAGTGTCGTTCATGACGGTGCCTTCCCTGCCCGTGATGTGCTCTGCGCTGAGCACGCTTTCAATATCGCCAAGCTCGTTCATCCTGATGACGTGATTTTCCGTAATGCGCCACGACGTTGGGATCACCTCCCCTGTCTTGCGGTGCACTATCTGCCCCTCCACAGGGTCACCGCTTTCGCACCCTTGATATTCCGGACGGTCAGGTGTCTTTCCCGTGCGGACACGGGTGGGATCCCCGGGCTGTTCCATGAATCGGAGGTCTCCGTCAAGGAGTGTCATACCGTCAAGGCTCATTTCAAACATACGGGTGTACCACCACGGGCCGCAGGGCTTACTTGCGATCATGTACGCCGCCTTCAGCGTGCCGTCATCGTTGAACTCCCAATAAGGACAGTTGTCGTCCCACGTGGGGGCGGTAAGGTCAAGTCCGTTTTTGTCCTTCATAAACGCACTCTTCCACTCACCGTACACGTCGTCCGCCGTTGAAACGATAATGCCGCGGCGGAATATGGTGGTGTACATGAACCATCTGCTGCGGGAAACAAGCTCGCCGTCAGATTTCCTTTCCTTCCACTCAAGGTAACGGAGCGCACCTGCATATATGCCGTTGTTGTAGCAGTCCATCCTGTTCCAGGCCATCTTCGGCTCAAGCTCATCAATGTCGGGTACTGCGTAGTTTACGGTCTTCCAATTTACAAGGTCGCTTGACTCAAGAATCACCATTCCGGGAAAAAGCTGGAAGGTTGATGATATCATATAGTATTTGTCTCCCACGCGGATCACGTCGGGGTCACTGTAATCACCGCGGAGCACCGGATTTTTAAAGTATTTTGTTGCCATAGGATATACGTCCTTTCTTCCGGGATGCACCTTCGGGCACATCCGTCGTTATTCTCTGCCTAAATTATACCACCCTCCAAAATCAATGTCAATCACAGAGTGTCAAAATATAGTTTAATATTCTTTTTCATATCCCCCTTGACAAAAGGTTCCTACAGGTGTAGTATATAGGTAGATACTACATTTGTAGGAAGTCTGTGACACATAGATAAACGAAATAATACAAATATTATCAAGTCTTATTATTATCAAGGTGAACGGAGATTATTATGAAACTGTCAGAACGCGAATGGACCGTGCTCAGTGCCCTGTGGGAAACGGGAGGAGCCGAGCTCGGCACCCTTGTAGGCGTGCTTTACCCCGAAACGGGATGGAGCCGCAACACCGTCCTCACATACCTTACCCGTATGGAGGCAAAGGGGCTCGTCTCCATCGAAAAGGAGAAGTACCCCCACGTATACCGCGCCGTACCCGACCGCGAAAGCTGCAGACAGAGCGAAATGAAAAGCTTCCTCAGCAGAGTATACAGCGGCAAAGCGGGAGACCTCGTTGCGGCATTTCTGAAGGAGGAGCACCTCTCAAAGGAGGAGGTCGACCGCCTCCGCGCCATGCTTGACGACATGGAAGTGTAAGAACACGAAATGATTCCAAATAACCGCAAAAAGGAGATCCTATAGCGTGAAAGTTCAGTTAGCCTTAAACAAACGTATAATTATTTCACGCGTAAACAAACGCTGAAAAATCGTACATGAGGATTTTTCTCCGCTTCACGGTGTACGTTTGTTTCATTATCATTTTGTGCAGCCATAGGCTGAATGGAGGTTACCATGCTTGACGTCTGGTCTTTTCTTCTTCAAACGCTCAGCGCCGCGGGATGCGCGGTACTGCTGCTGATAATAAAGAATCTGTTCAAGGATAAGCTGACCCCCGAGTGGCAGTTTGCCGTGTGGGGAACCCTTGCAGTGATCCTTGTCATACCCACGGGATGCTTCGGCAGCTACACCGTTCTCAACTGGAACGTGCCGCTGGATATGGTGAAAACGTGGACGGGAGACTACTCCGTCACGAGGGTGCTCTTCCCCATACCGTGGCTTACGGATAAGCCCGAAAATGCCGCAGATTGGGTCTTTGCCGCATACGTGCTCGGTGTAGTCCTTCACGTTATCTCATACGTTATCTCATATCTGCGCCTGAGACTCTCCCTCATGGGATGCAATGCGCCGACTGAGGAGGTACGCTGCCGCGCGGAATGGCTTGCCGCGGAGCACAAGCTAAAAGTCCCACGCATGATCACCGTCAAGGGTCTGCCCAGTCCCTTCGTTTACGGTATCATCTCCCCTACCCTCGTTTTGCCCGAAGGTGAAGAGATTGATCAATCCGTCATTCTCCACGAGCTGTTCCACATAAAATATAAGGACACACTGTGGAGCTCGGTCATTTGCCTCTTCAGAAGCATCCATTGGTGCAATCCCATAATCATTTACTGTGCCAAGTACGCCCTCAATGATCTCGAATCACGATGTGACAGTAAGGTGCTCGAAACCCTCTCAGGTGAAATGAGACGGCACTACGGCATCAGGCTTCTTGAAATGGCAAACGACAGATTCACGAGCACCCCCGCCGCCACGAGAATAAACAACGGCGGCAAAGCCATCCGCCGCCGCATCGAAGCCATCACAAGATTCAAGAAGTACCCCGTGGGCATGGGACTTGTATCCGCCTGCGTTATATTCATCCTGACACTTTCCCTCGCCACGGGAGTCATCGCAGACGTGCCGAAGTTTGACGGCGCCCCGACGCACTCCGTTGCCCTGGCAAGGACCACTCCATGCACCACCCCCGAGGGTGCCTTTGACACATATGCCAAAGCGGTGCTGACGAAAAACGGCTACTACCGACTGATGTGCGCTCCCATTGAAGATCACAAAGAGTTATCTTCAGAGCTGATAAAAAAGGGCTCCCGCGGCGGTACGTACTCGTGGGAGGCGGGCTATGATTCCCTCGCAGACAGCAACAAAGGTTACTATATATACAATATTATAAAAAACGGCGACAACTACGAGGGGCTTTTAGCGTTCTACCTTGTGTACGCACCAGAAGGGGCATACGAAAAGGACGGACTAAAGCACATAGCATATCAGACCGTGAAGGTGACTAAGGAAGATGGCAGATGGGTCGCCGTACCCGTCGGAGACTTTGAATACACCACGACCTATAACTCTCTGCTCGGTTACGGATGCAAGGAAATGCCGTACCTTGAGTACACCGGGGTCATGGGGGACCTTCAGGTGTTCATCGGAGAGCAGCACGTGTACACAAAGGACAGCTACGTAAGAATAAACGGCATTTTCGACACGTCATCGCAGTATAATACCGTACCCTTTCCGAACGCACGCTTTTCAAAGGTATCCGTGGATCAGCAGATAAGTATCCTCCTTGCGCCGGGTGTCGAAAATCCCACCCACATAGGTATATCCGCCGCACCCGTATACGGGGACGATTACCCCGACGAAGAGTTTTTCATCCCCACAGGGACAAACGGCGGCGGCACGAACCCCAACGGCGGCGTATATTGGGGCAGGGAGATCAGTAAATCGACCGATCTTACGGAAAAATTCAATTTAGGCGGATGCGGAAGTACGTATCAACCCGCAAGCATCCGCGATTTTCCCACGTCCTACGTGGCAGACGTATACATCAATGAAGGTCTGACAGGCAGAGTAGATCTGAAATTTTCGGAGGTGACGTCAAATGTCAGATAAAGAAAAGCTTATACGAGGCACGTCCCGTGCGGCAATAGGATACCTGTTTATCTACTTCGACTTCAATATCGGCAACGTGTCGATCCTTCCGTCCTTCGTTGGATATCTGCTGTTTATGTCCGCCATAACGCTTCTCAAGGACGAGGAGCGCGAGCTGACCCTGCTCCGCACGCCATGCGTGATACTCACGGCATTTCACGTTATAAAATGGTTTTTAAGCTGGTTTGGCGTAAGCTTGGACGGGTTGTGGCAGATAAGCGACGTTATAGTTTGTCTTGTGAATCTGTACTTCCACTTCCAGTTCATAACAAACTTCGCCTCCATAGCAAAACGGTATCAGAAGACAGACGAGACCATCGACCGCGGTCTTCTGAGATACAGAACTCTGCAAACGGTAATGCTCACCGCGATGCTTGCGCTGACTTTTTTCGCAAAGCTTCTGTCCGAAGAATTTTACTCAGACGTTTCCGTGATACCGATGCTCGTTTATCTTATAGCAGGCTTCTACATAATGCACACCCTGTTCCGTCTGAAGCGAAGCCTGGAGGAAAACGCACCTGAGGATGATATATAAGGCTTCACAAAAAAGAAAAACTTGAAGGCTGAATCTACTGTACACAAAGAATTTGCTTTTTAATCGGAAACCGAAGTGCCCCCGTCGTTAAGGCGGTAAGTCACAAATGAGGCTTTTTTCAGCCTCATTTGTGCTTTTTACCCTCCGAATTTTCAGACTTTCTCTCAGTAAATGGTAGAATTAGTCACAAATATATGGTATACTTTGATAAAAGAATCCATGAAAGCAGATTTTTAAATGAAGAAAACTAATTCAAAGCATATCTCACGAATATACGCACTCCATTACGTGAAGCTCACCGTGCGCTCGGTGCTCTTCCTTTTGGTGCTCATCGCATATATATTCGACAAGACCGCAGTACTGAAAAGCTTCCGCCCCCTGCCCTTTGCGGTATGGCTCATTTTCATCGGAGAGATGTTCCTGAGGTTTTTCCCCTCGTCCATTGAAAGCATGGGCTGTCAGAAGCAGTTTAAGCGCAACTACAGACCCACGGAAAACGGTGCCGTTCCCACTAATCAGTCGTGGAGGGTGACCGCATTCACCGCGGCGGTCTGGCTTCTCCTCAATGCCGTGATCGGTGTGCTCCACAAAACGGGAATTATAGACAACGGCATACTGATCATAATTGCTCTGGGCTTTTCCGTATGCGACATTATCTGTATTCTGTTCTTCTGCCCATTCCAGACGTGGATCATGAAGAACCGATGCTGTACCACCTGCCGCATTTACAATTGGGACTTCGCCATGATGTTTACCCCGCTTGTTTTCATCCCGAGGCTTTACACCTATTCCCTCCTTGGTTGTGCGCTTCTTCTCCTCCTGCGCTGGGAGATCACCTACCGTATTCATCCCGAAAGATTCTCCCCGGAAACCAACGCCTGTCTTAACTGCAGGATGTGCGAAGAGAAGCTTTGTCATCACAAAACACAGCTCAAAGGCTTCCTCAGAAAGTATAAGGACAGATTTTTCAAATGAAACAGATGGATAAAAGAAAAAGATTCATAATAATACTGCTGTCTGCCGCCGTCGCCCTGTGCGTACTCGGTGCCGCCGCAGCTTTCGGTATAAACGCATATGTGAAGCACGTGGGCGGTGATAATATCGTCTCCCCCGAGGAAGCCGCAGATATTACGGATGCGGACTGCATCATCGTCCTCGGTTGTCAGGTGCGTGCGGACAACTCCCCCAGCCATATGCTCCGTGATCGCCTTGACCACGGTGTGGAGCTGTATAGCCTCGGTGCCGCACCGAAGATACTCATGAGTGGTGACCACGGACAAGCGGAATACGACGAAGTCAACGCCATGAAGCAATACGCAACAGACGCGGGCGTTCCCTCCTCCGACGTATTTATGGATCACGCAGGATTTTCCACCTACGAGACCATGTACCGCGCCGTGAGATATTCGGCTGTAAGAAGGTCATTGTTGTAACTCAGGAATACCACCTGTACCGTTCACTTTACATAGCCGAGAAATTAGGCCTTGAAGCATATGGGGTAGCTGCAGACGGCTATGAATATCCGGGACAGACAATACGCGAGATGCGCGAGATACTCGCAAGGTGCAAGGATTTCGCCACGGGCATCATTAAGCCCCGACCCACTTATCTCGGCGAGGTCATTTCCATAAGCGGCGACGGAAACGTCACCAACGATAAGTAATGCCTGTACGTGACCGACGGACGTTTTAATTCGGTTTTGCATAAAGAGTCAGGCAATATTGATATTAATACTAAAACGGCTGAGCCAAAGCATCTGCTTTTGACTCAGCCGTTTTTCCCTGCCCCTCACAGCAAGGCGTCAAACTCACGTATATTCACTTCGGAAAGCGTAAGCTCGCCTCTCTCAGCACGTTTTATAATATCACGTATCTTGTCGTTTATCGGTGTTTTTACACCGTATTTTCTGCCGAAATCGCATACGATACCGTTGATTGCGTCAACCTCGCAGCTCTTACCGCGCTTTAAGTCCTGAAGCATGGACGGCTCAATGTCACGGTGCTTTTTCATGGCGATGGGGAGAAGTGCCGTGGCAAAAGCGCGCTTCAGGGCACCCTTATAGTAGAACAGCGCCGTAATGTTCTTACCCTGCACGGGAGCAAAAGTCACCCCCGCCGCGTGTCCCACGTCGATACATTCCTTCATACAGCGCACAGCTACCTTTTTCGCATCACGTCCCTCGGAAACGTCGCCGAACACTCCGCCGACAACCGTACCGAGACCCGAAAACGTGGCGTTGATCAGCAGCTTCGACCAACGCGCACCCATTAGGTTCTCCTCAACGTGCACGGGACACATCAATTCAAGCAGTTTCTTTACTTCGTTAAATCTCTCGTCTGATATTCCGTCCATCTTTCCCATGTGGAAGGAGAGGCTCTCAGGTGCGCTGGTAAGTGTGCATACTCCCGGCTCCGTCAGTGCCGCACCCCACTCGACCACGCATCCCATGGTACGCTCCGTTCCCACGATCTCAGCAATACCCGGCTCAGGGAGTCCGTTCTGAAGAGTTACTATAACTCCATCGTCCGCCAGATAGTCCTTAAGATAAGTTACGGTCTCTACGTTATTCAGCTGCTTCGTGAGCAGAAGTATAACGTCATACTTTCCCTCCATCTCATCGGGTAGCATAGCCGCCACAGGCACCGTCAGCTCCACACTGCCTACAATACGGGCACCGTTTTTGTTAAGCGCCTCCACATGGGCACGGTTGCGATTGATAAGGTCAATTTTCCCGCCGTTCTTTACGATATAAGCACCGAGCACCGTTCCCAGCGACCCTGCACCGTATATAGCATATCTGTTCATAATTCCCATCCATTCTGCCGCTGAAGCGGCGACACTAAATTGTCAAAACAAACAACCTCATCTGTTGTTTTGACATTCACATTTCGCATTCAATAATTATTCACCTGTCAAAAGAGACCATAGGCTCAGACAGCCATACGGCACAGGCCTCTCTGAGATCTATCCGAGGTGCTTCAGAAAGCTTCTTTACGGAATACCCTCGCTGTTCAGCGCCCCAAACATAGTTTCTCATATTGGCTCGTAACTTTTTGAAGGCAGATGTAGTAAGAATATCCACATCAAGGTCAAAATCAAGAATATTACACGAATACACGGAAATGCGCTTTTATCCGTGTACGCAGTTGAAACAGTAACGGAATTGAGCTCTTTCATAAAATCTCCGAAATAAAATTCTTCAGTATTGTTTACATGATTATAGCACAATAAACATGAAATGACAAGTATTTTTCTCATGCACTTGCTTCAAAAATGAACTTTACAAGAAGAAATATACCGATGCTTCAAAAGAAAAATATAATAATTTGATTTTAACCGATGCTTTTGCTACTGATGCTGAGTTTGGAATCCCACTTTGGATATTGATTGGTCATTTTTGATAAATTCACCGAAAACGGCCCTGATTTTAGAAAACATCACGAAATTTTCCATAACAAAAGGACTTTTCTCCATTGACACGACTGTAGTATTATGCTATAATTAAATTGCAATACTTTTTATTAAGGAGAAAAAAATGAAACTCAGAAAACTGACCTCGGCTCTCCTCGCGGCGCTGATGCTGCTCTCCGTTCTCACGGTGGGTATCCCTGCTGCAGAAGCAGAGCTCCCCTTCACCGACGTGAAGAAGAATTGGTCCTACGAGCCCATCAAGTACGTCTACGAGGCGGGACTTATGAACGGCACGGGTGACGGTACCAAGTTCTCCCCCAATATGAACCTTTCAAGAGGAATGGTCGTAACCGTTCTCTACCGCAACGACGGCTCCCCCGAAACGGAATACGACAGCATTTTAGTTGACGTTCCCGAGGGTAAGTACTACTCCATTGCCGCTGTTTGGGCGTACGAAAGCGGCATCGTGACGGGTACCGGCGAAGACGAATGGGGTGACCCCATATTCTCCCCCGACCGTGACATCACCCGTCAGGAGCTCGCGACCATGTTCGCAAGATACGCGGCGTATAAGCACGTTGACACCACCGCGAACACCGCTGATATCGCTTCCTTCCCCGACGCATCCAAGGTTGCAAAGTGGGCGTCCGACGCTACGAAGTGGGCAGTCGGTACCGGGCTCATCACAGGTAAGAGCACGGGAAGTGAAGCCCTCCTTGCTCCCACAGACAAGGCGTCCCGCGCTGAGTTTGCTACTATCATCAAGCGATATAACGATAAGGATGCCGCACGCGAGTTCACCTACAACGTCGCATATGAGGCTCCCGTACTGAAGTCTCAGTACACCGAGCCTGAGTATCCCCTCGTTACGGATGCAGACGTATACGTTGCCGTTGACGGTAACGACAAGAACGCAGGCACAATAGACAAGCCTCTTGCAACCTTTGCGGCGGCTCAGACTAAGGTACGTGAGCTTATCAAGTCAGGCAAGAAGGGCGAAGTCAAGGTTGCCTTCAAGGGTGGCGACTACGGCGTGATGAACGTCACCATGACCTCTGAGGACAGCGGAACAGAGTCCACTCCAATCACCTACTGCGCTTACGGCGACGGTGAGGTATACTTCACAAACGGCGTGTATATCACAAACGATCAGTTTAAGCCCCTTGATGAGTCCGAAAAGAAATTTTTCTCTTCTTCAAGCACTGACAATATCTTTAAGGTGGATCTTTCCGCCCATTCTGCGGCAGACAAGATCAATTCCTCCGTCAGCATTTCCAATTCGGACGGTATGCTGTGGCCTGCAAGAGTTCCCAACAAGTTCGGCGGAGCTGACCAGTACTATCCAAACATGACTGTCAATGTTGCCACTCCCGACAGTCCCTACACAATGGACGAGATCAGAGAGATGACAAGCGAGCACGGTTACGATATCGAGGATACAATCATCTTACCTTATACCGAACAGAATAAGCTTCAGGTGCTCAATGTCATGAAAACAAAGCTTGACGGCTATCACACCTACGAGGGTGTACAGATCTGCGGCTACGTTTCCAAGGTATGGCACCGGGATACCCTTGACATTAAGGGCTACGATAAGACGACAGGCGTGGTTGAGTTCCATAATCAGCCTCAGTTCGGATTCATAAACGTTGACGAGCCTCAGAAGGCGTACATCAGCAATGTTTCCGAGGAGCTTGATTCTGCAGGCGAATACTGGCTTGACACATCCACGAAGACTCTTTATATCTACGGTGCGACAGGCAACTATTACATCTCCACCGACGGAACCTTTATTAATGCTGCAGATGCGCACTATATAAGCTTCGTTAATATGAACTTCCGTTGCACAAATGCTTCTCCCGTTGTGCTGAGAGGCTGTGACAACGTAACCTTTGACCGCACGGACGTTTCCTTCGTTTCCGGTAACGGCGGCTTTCAAGTTGACAACTGCCTCAACTTCACTCTTAAGAATTCCGATTTCGGATATTTCTCAGGCTACGGTATATACTTCGACGGTCTTAACGCAGGTGAGCGTCCCGAGACAGGATATGACTACATGGCGCTCATGTCCCAGAACGTCCTTGTGGAAAACAACTGCTTCCACGACATAGCTCTCGTTGACGTTCACTCCGACGTTGCGGCTGTTAAGCTGGGAAACTACGTTATCGGCGCCGTGATCGCTCACAACGAGTTCTACAATTCCGCACGTCACGCCATCTCCTTCGGTAGGACAAGCTTTGACGTTCTCATCGAATACAACGAGATCCACGACTGTATGACCAACTCCGCCGACGGCGGCGCGATCCACACCGGACGCGGAGTCGTAGGCCCCGGTCACATCATACGTTACAACGTGATCTACGATATCGTAGCATCTCATCAGGGCGGTACGTACGGAATCTACCTTGACGACTTTGAGACAGACAATGAGCTTTACGGAAACGTTTTCTACAACGTTAGCACTCCCATCGTTACAAACCGCGGACGCGACAACTACATCCATGACAACGTGCTCATCGATTCGGGTAACATTATGATAAACTATAACCCCGAAAGTGCAGTTGCGGCGTGGATCGGTGATACCAATACATTCCGTTATCAGTATGAAACTCTCCTTCCCAAGCCCGGAAGTCCCTACTATGAGATCTGGGCGGCAAAGTGCCCCAACAACTACAAGGTAGAGTTTGATACCGAAAACTACTTTAACAGAAACAGCGCGTTTGTTCCGAACAATACCGTAGCTAATAACTACTTCATAGGCAGTGTGCTTGAATTTAATGCGAACGCTGTTGCAGTAGGTACCTTCGAAAATAACGTGGAGCTTTCCAAGGACGAAAATCTCTTCTTCGAAGATCCCACTCACG
>CAYYRY010000048.1:0-10524 GCA_964474245.1 uncultured Ruminococcus sp.
TCCAAAGCAGATGAGCATGAAGATTGCTGCAAATGTGGAGAGTGAGAGGATGCTTTTTGTCAGAGTCATGCCGCTGTTCGTCAAAAATATCGTTATGAAGGCGATCTTCGATACCGTCGGTGAGAGAAAATCATGTCTCACCCTTTCAAATCTCGGTGCGGTAAAGCTCCCCGATGAGATGAAACCATACGTTGAGAGATTCGATTTCATTCTCGGCGCACAGGCGACGGCACCGTACAACTGCGGAGTTCTGTCATACGGTGACACGGTATATATCAATTTCATACGCAATATAGAAGAGGCGTATCTTGAGCTCGGCTTCTTTGAAGTGCTTCGCGATATGGGTATCCCGGTTACCGTCAGAAGCAACAACGATGCGTGCTCTGAATACCCGTGCAAAAATGCAGAAGGGAGAGAATAACTGATGTATTGTGTAAAATGCGGAGTTAAGCTTGCGGAAAGCGAAAGCTCATGTCCGCTGTGCGGAACTAAGGTGTATCATCCCGATATTCCGAGAGAGAAAAAAGAGGGAGCGTACCCTGCGGATAAATATCCCAAGGCGATTTCTTCTAAAAAAGTGTCAGCCATTGTGTTCACCGTAATATTTGCACTTCCCGTGATCACGGTGCTTCTTTGTGATATGCATATATACGGGAAGATCACTTGGTCAGGCTATGTCATCGGAGCCATTCTCTGGACATATGTTTCAGCGGTTCTTCCCATGTGGTTCAAAAGTCCGAATCCGGTTATATTCGTTCCGTGCTCATTTGTTGCGGCAGGACTTTATGTGCTGTATATCGATCTTGCTGTCGGTGGCAGGTGGTATCTTTCCTTTGCTTTCCCCCTTATCGGTATCATAGGACTTACCGTCACCGCTGTCGTAACGCTGTTGCGATACGTTAAAAAGGGAGAGCTTTATATTATCGGCGGCGCATTTATCTTGGTGGGACTTTCAATGCTTCCCCTTGAATTCCTTGCAAGCTATACCTTCGGTGTGGGCGGATTTATTGGATGGTCGCTCTATCCCCTGAGCGTACTCGTGCTTATAGGCGGGTTCCTTATTTTCCTTGCCATATACCGTCCTGCAAGAATTGCTCTGGAAAAAATATTCTTCATTTAATATAGCACAGCTAAAATAATATAGCGCGTACGGTAATATAATGTATAGTGTACGTGCCCGATAACAAGACTTTTGATGTCCCGGTACGAGGACAAAGCGGAAACTTAGTCGCTTGACTAAGTATGGATTTGGCCGCAGTGTCGGCGGAATGGAAATGATAATGAAAATTACTACAGTATTATTTGACCTTGACGGAACCCTCCTCCCCATGGATCAGGACGTGTTTATTAAAGCGTACTTCAAAGGACTGTCAAAAAAGCTCATCCCCCTCGGGTATAACCCTGAGGTGCTTGTAAATACCGTTCTGAAGGGAACCGGGGCAATGATCGCCAACACGGGAGAGCGCACCAATAAAGAGGTGTTTTGGGACGTTTTTACAGACGTGTACGGAAATGCTGCAATGGAGCATCTCCCCGTTTTCGATGAGTTTTATCTTAACGAATTCAATGACGTAAAAGCTGTTTGCGGCTTTGACAGGCGTGCAGATATGACTGTCAAGCTTGTGAAACGCCTCGGGCTCCGTACGTCTCTTGCAACGAACCCGCTGTTTCCTCCCGAAGCCACGGAAAACAGGATAAAATGGGCGGGACTTGATTCGGACGATTTTGATCTCGTGACCACCTACGATAACTCCCGTTATTGTAAACCAAGTCTTCACTACTATGAGGAAATATGCGAAAAGCTCGGTGTTGTGCCGTCGGAATGTCTCATGGTAGGAAACGACGTGGGCGACGATATGGTAGCGAAGAAGCTCGGAATGAAAGTGTTTTTGCTGACGGACAATCTCATAAACAGTCACGTAGACGACGTGTCGGAGTATCATTCGGGAAGCTTCGGTGAGCTTGTCGGTTATATTGAATCCCTTGTGTGATACATATTTTTTGTCAAACTCAATATATGGTTGCTCTTACATATATTTTGACTTGAATATAACAACATTTTGATGTATAATACGATTGTGTGTATTGCTCAAAACTTTGTCTTCTAAATGGTAAAAACTGCCGACTTTGGAAGAATCATTATGGTAATATGGTACAAAAACGATGATAATTTTGCAATATGTTAAAAAATATATTGCAAAAATTTGAATTATGTGATATAATCATTAAAAAATAAAGGACTTCTATGTGCTTTTTCAAAATCGATGTGACCGGTCACATCATGTATTTACGACGAGGCGTAAATACAATGAGGTTATCGGCTGATTCTATTTTCGGTTGCTTACACTTTATTAGAGTATAAAGTGTTGCAATATAATTTTTTTATTTTATGGAGGATTACACACATGAAAAGATTACTCGCAATGCTCCTCGTTGCAGTAATGGCACTTTCTCTCTTTGCATGTGGCGGTAACGGTGATTCTAATCAGACCACCGGTACTGACAAGGGTGACGATAAGACACCTGTTGCTCAGACACAGAG
The DNA here is from genome assembly GCA_964474245.1 of uncultured Ruminococcus sp. Taxonomy (GTDB): domain Bacteria; phylum Bacillota; class Clostridia; order Oscillospirales; family CAG-272; genus RUG11130. The sequence continues at coordinate 2,543 of CAYYRY010000048.1, forward strand.
CATCGCTGGCAAGAAGTACGGTGTTGAACTCGAGGACGGCAAGTACGACGGCGACTACATCTCTCTTTACAAGAAGTACGGTAAGGATATCACAATCGCTGACGTAACAGAAGATCCTGAAACAGGATTCGCTTACATTGAGAAGGACGGCGTTAAGTACCAGCTCGGTATGGACTTCCTCTCTCGCGCAATGGTTTACAATTGCACAGTTCCCGAAGGTAGCGACAAGTACAAGTCTGAAGACGACGTATACGCTATGTGGTGGAAGCTTTACATCCAGAGATGGAATTCTCTCCTTCCTGAGATCCCGCTTTACTCCAATGAGTACTACGATCTCTTCAACGCTCAGATCGAGGGCGTTAAGGATCACCCCACCAACCCCTACTGGGATGTAACTTCTGCACTTATCGACTGGACAAGTACTAAGGAAGACAAGAGCATCATCATCGGTAACACCACAGAGCTTTCCGGTAAGTTCCGTTATGCAACATTCGGCGGTACAAACCCCGGCGCTGCTGACCTCGACGTTGAAGAGCTTTCCACAGGTCTCGGCACAGTTGTAACCACCAAGGAAGGCGGCTACACATGGAACGAAACCGTTGTTAAGTCTCACGAGGCTGTTGAGAACGAAGACGGCACAAAGACATACACAATCGAGATCTACGACGACCTTAAGTACAGTGACGGCTCCGCTATCACGGCTAAGGACTACCTCGTACACACTCTCGCATTCTCTACACCCGTTGCAGCAGCTGCTGCTCAGAAGGACCATCAGTCCGGTCTCGCTATCGTTGGCTTTGACAGCTTCAACAAGTACACAGGCGTGGCTGAAGAAGGCGCAACTAAGGAGCTCTCCGGTCTCAGACTTCTTGATACATACAAGTTCTCTGTAACCATCTCCGCAGAATTCCTCCCCTACTACTATGACATTTCCTATGCAGGCTTCGCTCCCGAGTGGGCTGCAATGTGGATCGGCGATGCTGAGGTTAAGGACGACGGTAACGGCGCATACCTCACAGACGAGTTCTACGCTAAGGAAGGCGATGCATACGTAAATGCAACTCTCATCGAAGATACCTCCAGAAACACTGACACAACATATCCCTACACAGGTGCATACGTTGTTGAGTCCTACGACAAGGGCGACAAGTCCGCAGTTCTCGTAAAGAACCCCTACTTCAAGGGTAACTACGAGGGTACTGTTCCCGCAATCGAGAAGGTTGTTTATAAGCTTATCATCTCCTCCACTCAGCTTCAGGACCTTGAGGCTGGTAACCTCGACTTTATCGCAGGTATCACCGGTGGTACAGAGACCGACGAAGCTCTCACACTCGTTAAGGACAACGAAGGTAAGTACGACACAATCAACTACAGCCGTGCAGGTTACGGTAAGCTCGGTTTCCGTGCTGACTACGGTCCTGCTCAGTTCACAGAAGTACGTCAGGCAATCGCATACTGCATGGACCGTGCTGAATTCGCTAAGACATTCACAGGCGGTTACGGTGGAGTTGTTGATGGTCCTTACTACAAGGGCTCTTGGATGTACAAGAAGGCTGTTGAGTTCGGTATGACTCTTGACGCATACGCTACATCTGCTGACTCCGCTAAGGATGTTCTCGTTGCAGGCGGTTGGGTATACAACGCTGAAGGCGGCGAGTACACAGACGGTGTTCGTTACAAGAAGATTCCCGCAGCTGAAGCTACTGAGAACGATATCAGCTACAAGTCCAAGGATGGCGCATACAAGACCACTAAGGTAGGAGACGACTACTACATGCCTCTCGTACTCAACTGGTTCGGTACATCCGATAATCCCTTCACCGATCAGCTCGTTACAGGCTTCATGGAGAATGATAACATCGAAGCAATCGGTATGAAGGTATGGAACAACATCGGTGACTTCGGTCCTATGCTTGACGAGCTCTATCAGGCTCAGATCTACGGTTTCTACTCCGGTACACCTATGTACTCCGTATTTAACTTTGCTACAGGCTTTACATCTGCTGCATACGATTACTCCTACAACTGGACAATCGATCCTGCTGAGTACGATAACTACTCCGTATGCTACTACAAGGATATGGCAGACGTATACTGGCTCGCAGACTCTGAGAAGGGCACTGCTCCCGAGACAGAAGCTGTTGGCACTGAGACTGCTGAGTAATCAGGCTCGGTTTAGCTGAGTATTTCGGACGGTAATAACTGTCCAAAGTCAAAATTGAATTTGTCCGCCGCCGCCTATGCGGCGGCGGATTTTCAAATAATCAGAGACTCATTTTATCTTTATGTATTTTACGCTTGCGTAAGATTCATCGTAATTGTTAAAGCCCGTATCGGGGAATAATGTAGATGTGCGCAGAATTGCGGGACTCCGTCTGTTTGTGCGTCGGATTCTTATTTTCCGAAAACACATCTCTGTTTTATGCAGAGATTAAAACGTAAAACAGGGTTTTGCTTTCGGAAAATCCGTCTTTAACGAATTTCTTTTAACAAGTCACAGCCAAGACAAAAGCCTGCCTGTGCTGTGTTCGGAAAATCCTATCAATGCCACTTCGGCAAAATGGAGAAAAATATGGGAAAGTATATTTTAAAGAGACTTGGATATATGTTCGTGGTTCTGATCATATTATCTTTTCTCCTTTTTTTGATATATAACCTCGTTCCCAGTAACCGTGCTTACACGGATGCTTATGAGCAGGTTAAAACTTATAAGCACCTTTCCGCTGAGGAAAGTGATGCAAAATTCAATGAACTGTATAAAGAGTATCAGATCAAATACGGTACTGATACCAACAATAAGCTCATACGTTACCTCCGTTGGGTCGGCGTTATGCCCAATGCAAAAGGTGACTACATCGGCCTTCTTCAGGGTAACTTCGGTTATTCCTACCAGGAGCGCGACGAAGTTGTAAACGTAATTCCCGCGCCTATGAAGAATACCGTTATCATCAATATCTTCTCGACTATCTTAGCACTCGGAATCACCATCCCCATGGGTATCCTTTGTGCTGTAAAGAAGGGAAGCCGCGGTGACAAGTTCGTGGGCGTATTTACCATCATCGGCTACAGCTTGCCCGTATTCCTTATCGCAATCCTCTTTATCTGGCTGTTCTGCTCCAAGCTTCACTGGTTCCCGCCCAGCGGTATGAAGACCCTCGGCGTGACCCTCACAGGTTGGGACTACATTAAAGACAGAGCATACTACCTCGCTCTCCCCCTTATCACCATGACCTTCTGTTCTCTCGGAAGCATGACCAGATACGTAAGAGCATCCATGATCGACGCTCTCTCTCTTGACTGTATCAAGACAGCAAGAGCAAAAGGTGTAAGAGAAAAGGTAGTTATATTCTCTCATGCGTTCAGAAACGCTCTTATCCCCATTGTAACTCTCGTTATCGGTTGGTTCCTCAGCATCTTCTCAGGTTCACTTATGATCGAGCAGATGTTTGGTCTTAACGGTATGGGTGACCTCATGATCACATCTCTCCGAGCCTCCGACTTTGACGTTATCATGATCCTTCAGGTATTCTACGTTACCATCGCTCTTCTCGGTAACCTTATCATCGACATCGCATACGGTCTCGTTGACCCCAGAGTCCGTGTTAATAAGTAATAGGAGGAATCAACATGAGCAAAGTAAATAATAAAGAAACTTCCTCCGAAAAGCGCGGCACTTTTGCAACCCTCGGCAGATGGTTTAAGAGATGCTTCTTCGGTGCGTCCCGTGAGATAGAGGATCTTGATCCAGCAACGGCTGCAGAACGTGCAAGACAGGCAGACATCGAGGAGATCGTCAGCCCCGCAATGCAGGTATTCCGCGGATTCGTAGCTCATAAGGGAGCTATGGTTGCAGTTTGTGTAGTAATCGCAATGTTTCTCTTCGTTTTCATAGGTCCCCTCTTCATGCCCAACTATGATGACGCCTATGAGGAAACAACCCAGAAGAATATCAGACCCGGACTCAGCATGATGTCCGTTCCCGAGGAGATCGCCGACGACATCAAGACAATTGATTCCTACGGCTCCTTCTCCGTCGGTCTTTCAAATTCCGGTAAGCTTGCCGTCTGGGGTGACACAAAACTCGGTACAACAGGTATCGACGTTGCAGATATTCCCGAAGAGGTTCAGAACTCCAATATCGTTTACGCTGCTGCCGGCTATGACCATATCATCGCCATTGACGACGAGGGTCACGTTTACGGCTGGGGTAACGACCGTCTCGGTCAGTTCGGATACTTCGAGTCTGAAGCGTATCCCAATATTCTCAGCTTGCCCGAAGACATTGCCAACGGCGGTACTGTTGACGTTGATAATATCAAGGAGCTGGAGTGCGGCTATCAGGCTTCATGTATCCTCATGAAGGACGGAAGTAAGATACTTTGGGGTAACAAAAACTCCTACGCTAACCTTGAAACCGTTTCCCTGACCACTGCTCCCGTTAAGGACATCGACTTTACGCTTAACTTTGTCGTATCAATTGATGAAGCGGGTACAATGATCACCGTTGCAGGTCAGAGAGGTATGTATACAAAGGTCAGAGCAGACCTTGACGAACCCACCGTAAGTATGTCTGAATTCCTTAAGGGACGTAAGATCGTATCTATCAGTGCGGCTCAGAAGGACGTTGCCTTCATTCTTGATGACGGTACTGTCGGTTTCTCCGGCGACTATTCACTTGACGAGGTTCCCATGGGTGACTTTGAAGAGGGCGAAAAGGTAGTTGATATCTCCTCCGGTCACCATCACCACATCATCCGCACAGACCGCGGTAACCTCTATTCCTGCGGTGACAATACGTGGGGCCAGCTTGACATTCCCAAAAAGGCTGAAGACTCTGCTAAGATACTCTCAGCAGGTTTCCAGAACTATGCTGTAAATGAGGACTCCGATATCACCACCAAGTGGGGACTTAAGGGATACATCTTCGGTACAAACGGCAGCGGTCAGGATATCTTCCAGCGTATCATCAACGGTGGTAAGATGACAATGACCATCGGTGCCGTAGCCGTTATCATCTCCTCCATCATCGGTATTATCGTAGGCTGTATTTCCGGATACTTCGGCGGCGCTGTTGATATCTTCCTTATGCGTGTTACCGAGATATTCTCCGCGATTCCCTTCCTCCCATTCGCTCTTATCCTCTCCGCTATCATGGGAAGCCTTCCCTGGAGTGAGAACGCTAAGATATTCCTTATCATGTGTATCCTCGGTGTTCTTTCATGGACAGGTCTTGCAAGACTTGTAAGAGGTCAGGTTCTCGTAGCTCGTGAGGCTGAGTACGTAACAGCTGCTAAGGCAATGGGTGTCAAGGAATCCGTTATCGCATTCAAGCACATCCTTCCAAACGTAATTTCCGTAATCCTCGTAACACTTACTCTCGACTTCGCAGGCTGTATGCTTACCGAGTCATCTCTGTCTTATCTTGGATTCGGTGTTACACCTCCCAGACCTACATGGGGTAATATGCTGAACGGAGCTAACAACTTCACCATCATCTCCAACTTCTGGTGGCAGTGGCTCTTCCCGGCAATATTCCTTGCAATCACAACTATTTGTATCAACGTTGTCGGTGATACCCTCCGCGACGTTATGGACCCCAAGGGTAATTCTGAAAGATAAGGAGACGAGATAATGCCGTTACTTGAAGTTAAAAATCTGCATACACATTTCAGAACAAAAAAAGGCACAGTTCGTGCCGTAAACGACGTCTCCTATTCACTTGAACCCGGTAAGACCATCGGTATTGTTGGTGAGTCCGGATCAGGTAAGTCCGTATCTGCCATGAGTATCCTCCGTCTTCTCGATTCCAACGGATATATCGCGGAGGGCGAGGTCTACTTTGAGGGCAGAGAGCTGACCAAGCTCCCCATGGACGATATGTACAAGCTCCGCGGAAATGCCATCTCCGTAATCTTCCAGGAGCCCATGACCTCCCTTAATCCGGTATTCTCCGTGGAACGTCAGCTCAGTGAGCCATTCATTATCCACCAGGGTATGAAAAAGAAACAGGCAAGAGCTGAAGCTCTCAAGATGCTGTACGACGTACAGATCCCCAATCCCGAGGCAGTTATCAAGCAGTATCCTCACCAGCTTTCAGGCGGTATGCGTCAGCGTGTAATGATCGCTATGGCACTTGCCTGCAAGCCGAAGATCCTCATTGCCGACGAGCCTACAACAGCTCTTGACGTTACCATTCAGGCGCAGATCCTTCGTCTTATGAACGATCTTCAGCGTGAAAAGGGAACGAGTATCCTGTTCATCACTCACGACCTCGGCGTTATCAATGAAATGGCTGATGACGTAGTAGTTATGTACTGCGGACAGGTTGTTGAGCAGGCTGAGGCAAAGATGATATTCACGGATTCTGCCATGAGCCATCCTTATACCGAGGGTCTGATGTACTCAATCCCCCGAATAGACAACATCACAGGTAAGCTCGAACCCATCCCCGGTGTAGTTCCGCACCCGCTGAACCTTCCCAAGGGATGTAAGTTCGCCCCCAGATGTAAGTACTGCACACAGAAATGCATTGACGAAGAGCCTAAGCTGACAGACGTCGGCGGCGGTCAGAAGATCAGATGTTTTTATCCTAACAAGGAGGAGAGAATGAGCAATGCCCACAAAGAAATTACTGTCAATAACTAATTTAAAGAAGTATTTCCCCGTTGCGAAGTCATCTGTCTTCCAAAAGCAGCAGCTCTATGTCCGTGCTAACGAGGATATTACCATCGATATTTATGAAGGCGAGACTATCGGCATCGTAGGCGAGTCCGGATGCGGTAAGTCAACGCTCGGAAGAACTCTCCTTCAGCTTTACCCTCAGACTGCAGGTACTACCATGTACTACGGTATAACCCTTGATAAGCTTACTCCCAAGTACGTCAGTGATACACTAATTCACCTTGATAAGTATAAGAACAAGCTTAAAAAGGCAAGTGCCAAGGCACGTGACCTTGAAGCGAAGGTTGAAGCTGTCGGCGGTGAGGATAATGCAGACTTCTATCTCCTTCAGGACAGAAACCTTGCTCTCTGTGAGGAGCAGACCTGCCTTAACCACATAGTTAAGCTTCTCGGCGGATTTTTCGCAAAGGATAACAATAACGAAGGCCGCGATCTCATTCTGAAGCTGTTCAAAGAGGATGAGGTAAGAAATAAGATCGAAGCAAAGCTTCGTCCTGTTCTCGTAGAAATCGGTCACCTTGAGAGCGTTCTCAAGGAAGGTACCGAGGATAAGGGCGGTAAGTTAGCAAAGAAGATCAATTCTCTCAAAGAGACAAAGAAGACACTTGAAAAAGAAATCGCTTCCCGCGAGGTCAAGACCGAGGCTCTTCAGAAGAAGCTTGACACTCTTCGTTCCTCCTATATGTCTGACCCCGAGTTTGCAAAGTATGAGGCTATGCGTGACGAGGGTATTGACCTGTCCCGTCTGAAGTATTCTGAGATGCGCGGTCTCCGACGTGATCTTCAGATCATCTTCCAGGACCCCTATTCAAGCCTTAACCCCAGATTCACTATCGGTCAGATCATCGAAGAGGGACTTGTAACACATAAGTTCTATAAGTCCGGCTCTCCCAAGATGAGAGAACACATCACAAACACGGTCCTCGAGTGCGGACTTCAGGAGTATATGCTCCACAGATATCCTCACCAGTTCTCAGGCGGTCAGCGTCAGAGAATCTCCATTGCCCGTGCTCTTGCGGTTAAGCCGAAATTCGTAGTCTGCGACGAGTGTGTATCTGCCCTTGACGTATCTATTCAGTCTCAGATTATCAACCTTCTTCAGGAGCTTAAGGAGAAAGAAAACCTTACTTATATGTTTATTTCTCACGACCTCTCTGTTGTAAGATATATTTCCGACCGAATCTGTGTTATGTATCTCGGTAACATCGTAGAGCTTGCGGATGCCGCAACAGTATTTGATGACCCCCGTCATCCTTATACGGTAGCGCTCCTCTCTTCAATTCCTACTACAGATATTGAAG
>CAYYRY010000049.1:0-10333 GCA_964474245.1 uncultured Ruminococcus sp.
CACCTGAGGCAGAACTTGACCCGTGGAGGGTGGCAGGAAGTGTATATTTGACAGTTGCCTCAGTCCTCATTGCCGTGGCAACGGTCGGATACTTGCTCAGCGCGGTAAGGCTGAGAAAGACGGTAAGGATAAGTGACGCGAGAGCAGAACGTATTATAAAGTCAGTCGGATTCAAGGGTAACGTGAGATTTGTTACCGTGAAGGGGCATTTCTCAAGTATGGTGTTCGGCATTTTCCGTCCGACGGTGGTCCTTCCCGAGGATCACGCCCGTCTGACGGACGAAAAACTCAGATACCTTCTGATGCATGAGCATGAGCACGTCAGACACCGTGACACACTTGTCAGTCTTGCAATGCTCACGGCTCTTTGTATCCATTGGTTCAACCCCATGGTATGGCTGTCGTACCTTATGTTCACAAGGGATACGGAGGTCGCTTGCGACGAGGGCGTGCTATCACGGATAGGTAAGGAAGAAAGAAACGCATTTGCCGAAACTCTTGTGTATTTCGCAGACAGAACGGTAAAAAGAGCTCCTGCTGCGGCATTGGAGTTCGGTAAGGGAAATACTAAAGAAAGGGTGGAAAGAATAATGAAGTATAAGAAAGCGGGTATTATTTCAATCATAGCAGCAGTTCTCATTGCCGTTATCATTATAGCGATCTTTGCGACCGGTGCCAATAAAGGCGGGGACGGAAGCTTTGACGGCGTAGGTGACGGAAGCGGTAAAAATGAAGCGGCTGAAGCGGAGATACGGGAGAAGCGAGAGAAGACGACAGAAGATGCAGATAAGATCGCGGGCTTGCTTTCGGATAAGTACGACTTCGGGGACATGAGCTTCACGTGGATCGGCGGTGGCTCTCAGAGTCCCTCGGATGACGGAGAGGGCGACGTGATGGATAAAGCTTTGTACGAGCGTGAAAGAGAGATCGAAAAGAAGCTCGGTATCACGGTTGACACTTACGTTCCACCGTCTACTGTGGATGGTATTAATCATCCCGTGGTAGATGAGGTGAAGATGGATAACCTTGCGGGAGGCGGAAAATACTCGGCTGGGTACGGAACTCACGCGGCGGTCATATTCCCGCTTATCGGGTCGGGAGGGCTCTCCGACCTTTCGGAAAACGCGGCAATTGACCTTACAAATCCGTGGTGGACGGCTTCCTTGATGGATTCCTACGTGCTTAGCGGAGGACTCTTCGCCCTTGACGGAGACGCGGTAACTACAAATTATTACGATACTTACTGTGTTCTGTTCAATAAGACGCTTGCCGGAAAATACGGTGTCGGAGATTTGTATTCAGCAGTTAAAAGCGGTGAGTGGACACTCGACAAAATGTTATCTGCGGCTTCTGCGATTCCTGGGGGGGACGGTATTTATCGGTACGCAGACCCTGACGGGATGGCGTTTTTACATGGGGCAGATGTTCCCGTACTGTTGTATAATGAAAACTCGGAACCGTATTTACCCGAGACGTTATCATCGGATATTAAGTCGGTGGCTGAAAAGCTAAGCGCGGTATTCGGTGACGAAAAGCAGACCGCGGCAATAAAAACCACAGAGGCTGTTGTCTTCTCCGAAAAATACGACGGGTACAAGAACAAATACAAGATGTTTGCCGACGGCAAGGTGCTGTTCTGCTTCGGTGAGATCCCTTACGGTACGGATGAGCTAAGCGGTGTGGATTACGGAATACTCCCACTTCCGAAGGGAAGCGCAGATCAGGAGTCGTACGTATCTCTCGCATCGTCGTATGCCCAGATCGGTCTATTTATACACGAGGGTGCGCCCCGGAAGGAGCTGTCGGGGGCGGTGCTTGAAGCATACGGCGCATACGGTCGCAAATATTTAAAGAACGCGGCATTTGACAGTATTCTGAAGAGAGAGGACTCATATGACTACGGTTCCTACAAAGCCTTGGAGCTGATTTACGAAACGAAGGAAATGAACCTTCTTGAATCTCTTTCGGTAAACCTGGGCTGTAGTTGTGATGTTGGGGTGAGCAGTGTGTTTGACAGACTGATCCTTGGTGATGATACTGCCGAGAACGCCTACTTTTTACAGGCGAAGCTGTTTAACGGTCACGTCGCTGAGCTGCATCGGAATATCTCCTCGGACGGTAAATAAGAGGAGGGGCTAGTGTGAGAGTTCAAACAGTTTTAACCTAAAGAGAAACTGTTTCATCCCCTTTATAAACGACGCCATATCCTTTGAAAGTGAGCTTGAAGACGGGGAGAACTACTACATAGTATATTCTTCGGTACGGCACCGACCGTCTTCAGAGACTTTGGCGCCAGAGGACATTGAATAGGGTACGGTAAAAACTAAACAGAGATCTGAAAAATCGGCTGTTACAGGTGAGAACAACGCACTTGCATCAGCTGACTTTTTAGTGGGAAATAAAAAACACTTGATTGTTTTCTAAAACCGTAAGTTGAGTTTGTACAAAAAAAGATTAACTTTAGGCGAGATGTTGACAAGTATTCACAAATAATATATAATGTAACTGAAATTACGGAAAGGATCAAACAATTATGAAAAAAAGAATCGTTTCAGCTCTTTTGGCGGTATGCATGATAATGTCTCTTGCAGTTATTCAGAGCCCGGTAACTGCGGAAAATAGTTTGCCATTTACGGATGTAAAGGGAAATAATTGGTTTTATGAAGACGTGTTGTACGTGTATAACACGGGACTTATTATAGGTACTTCGGACACCACGTTTTCTCCTAAGGTTACGGTTTCAAGGGCAATGTTCGTAACGATGCTCGGAAGGCTTGCAGGTGTTGAACCGAAGGAGACCGATGCCTTTTCGGACGTTCCGAAAGGAAAGTGGTATTCTGGATACGTAGGATGGGCTCATGAAAACAAGATCGTGGAAGGTACAGGTAACGGTACGTTTAATCCTAACGGGGATCTGACCCGCGAACAGATGGCACTCCTTGCAACGAGGTTCATTAATTACATGAAGATCAATCCGACCATGTCTTCAACTGCTCCCGATTATTTCGGAGATGAGGAGCAGATCAGCAAATGGGCTGCAGATGCGGTAGATGAGGTGCGTAAATCAGGTATAATCAAGGGTACCGGAACGGGTGATTTCAATCCCAAGGGAAAGTTATCCCGAGCTGAGGCAGCGGCGGTAATCAGACGTATTAAAGAGATGATCGATCTTCTGTCTATCAAGGAAGGAATATCTTTGTCATATATTGTTGAAGGAGAGGATTTCCATCTTCTCGGCGCGTGGGATCTGTATTATGCAGGCACCGGTATTATTGCCTCGTATGACGGTACTAAGGTTGATACCTCAAGTACTCCGCCGCTTTTGGTTGAGAATGAAGGCGGAAGAATGCACGCAGGCAGTCACACCGTATTGCACGACGGCGAATACATTGGCGTAGATCTGAAGGTGTTGAATATCGATCCGACGGAATATCCTTATATACGCTTCGGTTTTGAAAGTAATACTGAAGTGACTTTAAAAGTACAAAACAGCTTGAAAAACGGCAATGTAACGTCTGTGAATGATGGTATTATTGCAGATGTCAGCGGAGTATTTTCTGCAGACAGTTACGAAATGCCGGTTTTGCTGACTGCTGACGCGGAGGCGGATATTTCGCTTAAATACGTGACGGCTTTCAAGACCGGATCAGAGGCGGAGAGCTTTGAAGTATCAAAGTATGTCGATTTGCTTGCAGAGCATGACAGCGCTGAGGTGAAATTTCTGAAAGAAAATAAGAATATCACTCAAGAGTACATGGATTTGATCGACAGCAGGATAGAAGAGATCAAAAACTTTTCCGATGATATCGAGCCTGAAAAATATGTGCGGAACGGCGGAAATATTTACTACATTTCCTACGAAAGCGGTGATGACTCCAACAGCGGTACATCTCCCGAGACTCCTTGGAAAACTACATATAATCTCTACAGATTTTTAGGAAGCGGCGATAAAGAGATCATTTTCCCAAAGACTAACCCCGGAGATGTTGTACTGTTTGAACGCGGAAACGTATTCAATTTGTCGATCAAGGGTGAGACAAACTGGATGGACTTTAATCAAGGGGTGACCTACGGGGCGTACGGTGAAGGAGATAAGCCGTTATTTACAGCGTATCTGCCTATAGAAAACAACGTGGGAAAATGGATTGAAACATCATATGATAATGTTTGGAAGCTCAACTATGACCTGACAGATATTGGTGACATCGGAAATATTGTGTTCACTAAAGAGAATACGGAGCTTTGGGGAGTGAAGATCATCCCGAGCGATCCTGCTGACCCGTATGCTTCAGGGTCAAGATCGCAGGACATAGGGTATGTTACAAACGGTGAGACGTATTTCTATTCAGGCAGCAGAGCTTTCAAAGATCCCGGCGTTTTAGAGAATGATCTTGAGTTTTTCCACGATACGGCAGCCTGCGAATTATACGTATACTGTAAAAACGGAAGTCCTGCCGATGTGTTTGACGATATTAAGCTTTGTCCCAAATCAACCATCGCATCCGTTTCTTCTCCGGCACACGGTCATAACGGTTACAATACTGTTATAGATAATCTTGCGTTTGCATATGCGGGTGCTCACGGACTTGCATGTGAGAGTTTTGACCTTTATATTACCAACTGTACGTTTGAGTGGATTGGAGGATCCATTCAAGGCGGCACCGGACGCTTCGGTAACGCAGTGGAAAACTGGGGAGACTGTGACGGTATGTTTGTGAATAACTGTTACATAAATCAAGTATACGATGCAGGTGTCACCAGTCAGGGCTCAGGCGAAATGATGAACATATATTGTGAAAACAATGTTATCGAACGTACGGGATTCCATTTTGAGTTTTTCAATGGCAACGGGGAAGGTGAAAAATTTGAAAACGTATTTCTCAGAAATAATTTGAACCGTTACGGAGGCTACGGCTTCGGACACACGAGAGCTGATAAACAGGGAACCTTCCTGAGAGGACATAAGGGCTGGGAAGGTGTAGACGTATATAATTTTGTTTATGAGAACAACGTAGGTATCTACTGTGCAATAGCGGCGATCTCTACCGGAGGACTTGCGCGGGGAGAACATGCCGCAGGTGTAATACTCAGAAACAACACGTACCTTTGTAACGACATAGCCGCAAATATGCTCCGTTCACGCACGAGCATCGAATATGAGTCCGGCGGAGATAAGGTAATGTACCCGTATACGGAGCAGTATATACAGTACCTTGCGGATATTGGCATTGAACGCGGTTCAACGTTCTATTATTGCGATTATTTCCTTTATGACGGCGAAGAACTTGGACTGTTTCGGTAACTATCTGTGATTATATATATCAAAAGGGAAGGGGCGACTTTTACGGTCGCCCCTTGTTGGTGTGCAGAATAATAATTTGTTCGTTGGTATAATATGAGTGATTTATCTGTGCCTTGCCATATCGGACTTACCGCGGGCGCTTTCAGCACCGGGAGTGATCTCACCTGCCCAGGTGAGGGCGATCTTGGTAAGTGTGGGACCGATAAGCTCGTAAACGAGTACGGAGAAGAGAACGATGTTTCTGATTATCGCACCGTCAGCACCCAGTGCCTGCTGTGCTATAACAGACATACCGAGGGCAACTCCCGCCTGGGGGAGAAGGGTAATACCGAGGTATTTGATAATGTTACTGTTGCACTTTACAAGCTTTGCACTCCACATGGAGCCGAGATACTTACCTGCGGAACGTGCGATTATGTAAATGATACCTACGACGATGATGGCAAGGTCTGCGATCACAGCAAAGTCAAGCTCTGCTCCGCTGAATACGAAGAACAGCACGAACAGCGGTGCGGTCCATCTGTCCGTTCTGTCCATAAGCTCTTCGGATACGTCGCAGATGTTGCAGAACACGGTACCAAGCATCATGCAGGTGAGAAGTGAAGAGAATCCGCAGTGAACGGGGCCTATGTTGAAGCTGATCTTAGTGAAGGCAACGGTAAGAAGCACGAATGTGATGGCTATCGACATACGCTTGCTTCGGGAGTGGAACATTTTCTCTACAAGGTTGAAGAGGTATCCCATGGCGAATCCGAGAGCAAGGGAGAGAGTTACCTCAAGTATCGGCTCGGCAATTACGGAGAGCACGTCCACTTTACCGCTTGTGAGGGATTTTGCGATACCGAAGGATATGGCGAATATCACGAGACCTACGGCGTCGTCGAGAGCAACGATGGGAAGGAGGATGTCCGTGAGGGGCCCCTTAGCCTTGTACTGTCTGACGACCATGAGTGTTGCCGCGGGAGCAGTTGCGGATGCGATGGCTCCGAGGGTGATAGCCGCGGGAAGAGAGAGGACTTCGGGGAATATGAAGTGGAACGCGATGAGAGCCGCGTCCACGAGGAGTGTTGCCGCAACTGCCTGTATGATGCCGATGACAGTTGCCTGCTTGCCGTTTTTCTTGAGCTGAGAGATACGGAACTCGTTACCGATGGCAAAGGCGATGAAACCCATGGCAACGTCAGAGATGATAGCGAGATCCGTCACCTGCTCGAGGGTATTGAAGCCGAGACCGGGGATGCCCAGTCTGCCGAGGCAGAAGGGGCCGATGAGTATACCTGCGATAAGATAAGCGGTAACTGCGGGGAGTCCGAAAAACTTGACTATACGGGACATGAGAAGACCCGAAAGCAGTGCCACGGACAGGATAAATAAGATTTCCATTGGAGTATTCCTCTTTCTTTATGTGATTACTTTATATAATGTTTATTAAAGCATTTCCTCAGGACATTCCGCAAGTGCGGCACCGATAACGGTACCGAATCTGGAATTCACCGGGATTATGAAGTTCATGTCGAACATACGGTTCAGTGTGGTGAATATTCCCTCAGCCTGAGCAACGCTTGACAGGTTACCTGTGAGGATGATATCACGGATACCGCAGCCGCGGGCGGCGAATATTGATATCATGCCGATGGTCTCAAAAACCATATTGATGATTCCGAGGGCGATATCTTCCTTGGTGGCAAGGTCGCTGAGGTTGCCGAAATTGGACGCAGTTGTGGTGTCTGTGAATCCGGGGATGCTGTTTGTGCTCATCATGTCGCCGATACGAAGGTCAACCTTGTCGAGGGAGCCTCCCTTGGCAACCTCTTCAATATGAGCTACGGTGTCCATGTCGAGCATCTTCTTTGAAAGTCCGACGAGAGTACCTCCTCCCACACCGGTACCACCGAGATACTTAGGCTCAGCACCGGATTCTGCAAATACCAGCGCAGTACCCGTGCCGAGACTGGCGATGAGAGCCTTCTCAAGCCCTGACAGATAAAGTCCGCCGAGACCGATGGCTTTGAATTCTTCGATCTTATAGCAGGGAAGACCGTACAGCGGCTTGGTGATGAAGGACGAGCCTGCTCCCGTTATCATGACTCTTTCCACATCCGACAGAGAAAGGTCGTTTTCGTCAAGAAACTTTCCGAAAGCGCCGAAGGCGGATGTGATGGGATCTGTTGCACGGACGAATATGGGATCGATAAGCTCACGCTTTCCTGTGGAATAATTGAATCCTACGATCTTGGTGGTGCTTCCGCCCACGTCGATACCTATTATCACGTTTTTCATTTTGCAGAGTTCCTTTCATACTTTGTATGCTTATCCTGAAAAGCAGGAAAAGCTTATGGAAGATGGGTAACTCAGCCTATTGTGTAGGTGGTTCCTTCCTTGGTGTCTTTCAGGGTTACGCCCTTGGCTGTAAGCTCTGCGCGGATCTCGTCTGCTCTTGCGTAATTCTTTGCGCGCTTAGCATCAGCTCTTTCAGCTATGAGGGATTCGATCCATGCCTTAAGCTCAGCGTCAACTCCGTCATCTGCCGTCTCGTCGTTTCTGGAAGCCTTGAGTGCCTCAGCCTTTTCGATGAGGGAGAGGGAAAGCACGCGGTCGAAGTCTGCGATAAGTGCCAGCTTGGTTGCACCGTTGGTGTCAGCCTTGAGCACGTCGTAGAGAGCTGTGATGGCAAGGGATGTGTTGAGGTCGTTGTCGAGAGCCTCCGTGAACACACCCTTGAGACGGGCAAAGTCATCTTCGTTGATCTCACCCGCGCCGTCGATGGATGCGATCCTTTCGATGAGCTTTTTGAATGCAACAGATGCGTTGTCAAGACCCTCGTAGGAGAATACGAGAGACTTTCTGTAGTGTGACTGCAGGCAGAAGAAGCGGTATACGATGGGATCGTAGCCCTTGCTTTCGAGAAGGGATACGGTCAGAAATTCACCCGTAGACTTGCTCATCTTACCGGAATTGGTGTTGAGGTGGAGAATATGGAACCAATGGGGGCACCACTTGTGTCCGATGTACGCCTCACTCTGCGCGATCTCGTTGGTGTGGTGGGGGAATGCGTTGTCGATACCGCCGCAATGGAGGTCGAGGTACTCACCGAGATGCTTAAGGCTGATGGCGGAGCACTCAATGTGCCAGCCGGGATAACCGACACCCCAGGGGCTGTCCCACTTAAGCTCCTGATCCTCGAACTTTGACTTGGTGAACCAGAGAACGAAGTCGGACTTGTTGCGCTTTGCGGTGTCCTCCTCAACGCCTTCGCGGACTCCTACCTCAAGGTCCTCTGCGTCATGCTTGTTGAATACGTAGTATTCCTCAAGTTTTGAGGTGTCGAAGTATACGTTGCCTTCTGCGATATAAGCGTAGCCCTTATCGAGAAGTCCCTTGACCATTTCGATAAATTCGGGAATGCAGGCGGTGGCAGGCTCTACCACGTCGGGGGTGCGGATGTTAAGCTTTGCACAATCGGAGAAGAATGCGTCGGTATAGAACTGAGCGATCTCCATGACGGTCTTTTTCTCACGGCGTGCGCCCTTGAGCATCTTGTCTTCGCCCGTGTCTGCGTCGCTTGACAGGTGACCTACGTCGGTGATGTTCATAACACGGCGGACGTCGTATCCGTCGTAGCGGAGGTACTTATCGAGCACGTCCTCCATTATATAGGAACGGAGGTTTCCGATATGTGCGAAGTGATATACGGTAGGACCGCAGGTGTACATTCTGCAGACACCGGGCTCGTGGGTGGTAAAGGTATCTTTTGTTCTTGTGAGTGTGTTGTAAAGCTTCATACTTGATCTCCATTTTGTCTCTTCGGTCGTCCGAAGGAAAAGTATTTTTTTTGAGTTATTTTAAATCTCTGACTTGTCAGAGCTCTTCTTGAACAGCATAAGGCAGGTGGCAAGGTGCAGAGCAAGGCTTGCGATTATTATGATGCCGCTGATGTCCCCGTTTTCGGGATATCCTATACAGGCGGCAAGGTTATAGAATATGTGCACCACGATACACGGCACGATGGACTTGTGTTTCTCAAAAAGGATTCCGAGGAATATTCCGAGCACTGTTGAGTAGGCGGCGGCTATAACCGTCGGATGGGCGAGTCCGAATATTACGGCGGATACGATGATCGCCGTTTTAGGGGAGAAGGATTTTTTCAGAGTACCCATAGTAAGTCCTCTGAAGACCACCTCTTCAATGATACCCGTACAGATCGCCGTGGAAAACACCAAGATAAGCACGTTTGCATCATCCGCCAACAGTTCTCCATATGCACCTGTGTGATCTTCGATAATGTCCTCAGGCCATGGTATGAGGGCAACCGCAAGGGAGTATACGTAATTTGCCGTATAGCCGAACATTGCGGCGATTGGCAAAACGTTCAGTGAACACGGCTTTATGTGGACCTCGTCAAGGAGGTTCTTTTTTCGTGATACGTTCATAACAAACAGCACAGCCATGAATACTGCGTATGCTATAACGGTAAGAATATTGGCAGTATCAATGGACATATTCATCGCCGCATCCGGGTCTCCCGTGAAGTGTGCGATGATCTCGCAGGCAATGAGGATGACTACACCCGTAACAAAGCTGAAAAATACGCTGTACAGATAAGCTATGGCAAGGTTTGAGACTTTTTTTCTTCGGGAAGGAGTATCTGATGCGTGGGTCGCGTTATTACTGCCGCATGACGGGCATACTGACGGTGCTCCGAAGGGAAGGGGTGTACCGCAGGTTTTGCAAGTTTTCATTATGATCTCCATTCTGTCTGCGCCTGCATTGGCATCAGACGTTCTCGTTGTCCCCTGTTTCTCCCTTAACGAGACGTTCAAGCTCCTCAAGGCGGGACTTGATACGTGTCAGCTCGTCGGACATGGGGTCGGGAATGTGGATCTGGTCAAGGTCAACGGGATCTGCCACACGGACACCTTTTTTTACCACTACCTTGGCAGGGACACCTACTGCGGTGCAGTTTTCGGGCACGTCGGAGAGGACTACGGCACCTGCGGCAATTTTTGAGTTGTCGCCTACGGTGAAGGAGCC
>CAYYRY010000050.1:0-1365 GCA_964474245.1 uncultured Ruminococcus sp.
GATGAAGAAGGCATCTTGATGAAGAAATATTTTTGATACAGCAGAAGCTCATCAGTACCCATATGAAAGGATATTATATATGGATCTTTGTAACCGTTCAGAGGTAAAACGCCTTCTTGAAAAATACGGTCTTGCGCCTAAGAAAGCATTCGGTCAGAACTTTCTTATAAACCCGTCGGTCCCACGTATGATCGCGGAGAACTCATATGCACTTGCTGCGTCAACTCCAAGCGACGGTCCCCATGCGGTGCTTGAGATAGGTCCGGGAGTAGGCGCGCTTACCTGCCGCCTTGCTGAGCTTTACGACAGAGTCGTTGCGGTGGAGATCGACCGAGGACTCATTCCACTTCTTGCGGAAAGCCTTGGCGAGTACGATAACGTTGAGGTCGTTGAAAATGATATTATGAATGTTGACCTTCCTTCATTCATAGCGGAGAAGTTCGGCGATATATTGGATGGGGGCGGTACCCTCAGCGTTTGTGCCAACCTGCCGTATTACATTACTTCACCTGTTATAATGAAGCTTGTGGAATCGTTCCCCATGTCAAATCCTCTGCCTTATGCGGCAATTACCGTTATGATCCAGCTTGAGGTGGCAGACCGCCTTGCATCCGAGGCGGGTGACTCAGACTACGGCTCGGTTACCGCGTCTCTCGCCCTTCGTGCGGACGTAGAGAAGCTTCTGAACGTATCTGCGGGTAACTTCCACCCCGCGCCGAAGGTGTCGTCTGCGGTCATCGGTATCATACCTCACGGCGGTTTTTGCGAGGTGTACCCGGAGTACAGGTCGTCAACTCTTGACGCCGATACCCTTGGCGCAAAGACCGTTGAGCTGATCGGACTTGCCTTTGCCCAGAGAAGAAAGACTTTTGTCAACGCGGTCAGCGCGAAGTATCCGAAGGATAAGATCACCTCAGCCCTCGAAGCGGCAGGTATGAGAGCCGATATCAGAGGCGAGAAGCTCTCTCCCCGTGATTTCTGTATTCTCGCAGACCTGCTTAATAGATAAAGGAAAAAAGTGGCTGTCGTACTAAGGCGAAAACGCTCAAAACATTGGTAGGGGACGGCGTCCGCACTTCGCATGAACGAAGTGCGGACGTCGCCCTACGTTTTCTTTGTCGTTTTACAGATTATTTTTACCTTAGTGCGACAGCCCTTTTGTGTTTTGTCTTACCCTTCAAGCTTGTCAAAGGCTTCGTCCTCAAACTGACGCATATAAAGGCTGTGGTAATATCCCTTTGCCTTCATAAGCTCGCGGTGGGTACCGGATTCAACGATCTTTCCGTTACGTACAGCTAAGATAACGTCTGAGTTTACGATAGTTGAAAGTCTGTGAGCGATGATGAAGGAAGTACGTCCCTTCAG
>CAYYRY010000050.1:1375-10272 GCA_964474245.1 uncultured Ruminococcus sp.
CAACGGATGAGGTCGCCTCGTCAAGGATAAGTATCCTCGGGTCGGCAAGTATCGCTCTTGCGAAGGAAATAAGCTGCTTTTCACCCGTTGATAGGTTGCCGCCGCCTTCGCCCGCCTCGCTATCAAGACCGCCGTCAAGCCTTTCTATTATCTTATCGGCGGATACCGTCCTCAGAGCTGTCATTATCTCTTCGTCGGTGGCATCAGGCTTACCGTATCGGAGATTGTCCCTTATGGTGCCTGAGAAAAGATGAGGAGTCTGAAGTACGTACCCGATGTTGGAATGGAGCCAGAGCTGGCTTCGTTCTTTTGCATCACGACCGTCGATAAGAACCACTCCTTCAGTGGGCTCAAAGAAACGGCAAACGAGATTTACAAGGGTGGATTTACCCGCACCGGTCTCGCCGACGATAGCCACGTTGGTTCCTCTGGGAACCTTTAGGCTGAAGTGGTCAAGCACGAGCTCTTCACCGTCGGGATACTTGAAGGACACGTCACGGAACTCAATGTCACCGCGAAGGGTCTCCCAGTTTTCTCTCTTGGGGTTAAACGTGTCGCCGTACCTTGCGATAACCTCAGGAGAATCGACAACGTCTGACTCTGTGTTCATGAGAGAAGTAAACCTCTCGATATTTACCTGTGCGCTGATAAGCATGGTAATGGAGTTTACGAACCACTGAACGGGTCCCATGATGTTAAGCGCGTAGGTCATGAATACCGAAAGAGTACCAAGCTGCATAAGCCCTGCCTGTGTGATGAGACCGCCTCTCCAAAGCACGAGGGCAAGGGCGGTATACGAGCACAGTATGAGTGTTGATGAGAAAAGGGAATTATAGTGGGCACTCCTTACGGATACTTTTCGCATAATGCCCGTCTGCTCCTTGAATTCCGCACCGATCTTGTCTTCAACAGTCAGCGTCTTGATGGTGTCTGCACCGTTGATGCCCTCTGAAAAATTAGAGGTGATCTTTGAGTTTTCCTCACGGATCTGTCGGTGCATTGCCACAAGCTTTCTCTGGAAAAACCATGAAAGTCCGATGGCTACGGGTATAACGAGAAGGATAAGTATACCAAGCTTCCAGTTGCTGATGAGCATCATAGCTATGACGCCTATGATATAGGAGAGATTCCAGACACCGTCCATAAGTCCCCACGAAACGAGAGTACCGATTCGGTCGGTGTCACTCATAACTCTTGAATGGATGTATCCGGTGTTGTTTCTGTTGAAGTAGGAGAAGGAGAGTGTCTGCAGATGCTCAAAGCTCTTCTGCTTAAGATTTCTGCCCACCTCAAGCTCAATCTTACAGGACAGGTACGTTGATACAAGGTTTACTCCTGCCTGTGCGAGTATCACACCGATGTAAGCCAAAATGAAGGACACTATACCTCGGGTGGTCTCGTTGGCGATAAAATTATTGATGGCGTACTGCTGGAACAAGGGAAGTATAATATCCGTTGCAGTACCTGCGAGACCGCAGATGATCATGACCGTCATAAGCACTGCGAATGGCTTCAGATGGGGTAGCAGATGAGGAATACCGAAATACGGGAGCTTTGTTATGTTGTCGTTCTTCTTATTCATTGCTCATCCTCCTCGTAATTGAAGCTGTCTGTATGCTGGAGGTCGTAGACTCTCTTGTAGATGCCGCTTTTTTCAAGAAGCTCGCTGTGATCACCGGATTCGGCAATACGTCCTCTGTCAAGCACGATGATGTTGTCGGCGTGCATGATGGAGGAGATACGGTGAGAAATGATGATGACGGTGGAACCCTTGAGATTCTCCTTGATTGCATGGCGGATAAGAGAATCCGTTTCTGCGTCAACGGCAGAAAGTGAGTCATCGAATATGATGACGGGCGTACCGCGGAGAAGGATTCTCGCTATGGCAACTCTCTGCTTCTGTCCGCCGGAAAGGGTAACTCCTCTCTCTCCGACAACGGTGTCATACCCGTTCTTGAATTCTGAAATTGCTTTGTCAAGGGACGCTATCATTACAGCGTGTTTTACGTCATCCTCTGTAGCATCACTCTTTGAGATCGAGATATTTTCAGAGATGGTACGCGAAAAAAGGAAAGGCTCCTGAAGTACTATGCCTATGTTTTCTCTGAGGGATTTCGCACGGATATTTTTGATATCCATGCCTGACACCGTGATCTCACCGCAGCCCTCAAGTAATTCATAAAGTCTGCAAAGAAGCTGAACGAGAGTACTCTTGCCGCTTCCGGTACCGCCGAGGATACCGAGAGTAGTACCGTTTTTGATGCGGAAAGAGATGTCTTCAAGAACGTTGTCACGACCGTCGTAGGAGAATGTCACGTTTTTGAATTCGATATCTCCCGAAAGGTCAGCTTCAACAGCCTTATCGGTGTCGCTTTCGCTTTCGGAATTGATAATGTAACCGAGACGGTCAAGGGCAATGGTTGCTTTACTCATTTCGGAGATCATTCTGCCGAGACGGCGCACAGGCCACGTAAGCATTGCGTTATATGAAACTGCGGCAATGAAGTCACCCACGGTAATGTCACCGTCAACGGCGAGGAATATACCCGCGAGGATGATCACCATTACCTGTACGCAGGCAATAATATCGTTTGTTGCCCAGAATCCCGCAAGGACACGGCAAAGGGAGAGCCAGGTGTTTGTGTATTTCTTGTTCTGATTTGTGAACTTTTCGATCTCGGTGGATTCACGTCCGAAAGCTCTGACAACTCTGACACCCGTCAGGTTCTCCTGAACGATGGACGAGAGGATACCCTCGTTTTCATCGCATTTTGAGAAGCCCTTGCTGATGAGCTTGTGAAATCCACCGGAAAATCCTACGACCAGCGGTATTGACAAGCCTGCAATGAGCGCAAAGCGACCGTGTATCTCTGTCAGGAATATGAGCGACAGTGTGATGAGCATGATAGTGCTGACTACCTGCGTAAGCTGCTCGGACAGAAATCTTTTCAGTGTTTCCACGTCGGAAGTACAGCGCTGGATAATATCTCCCGTGGGGTTTGAGGTGTGCCATGAATAAGGGAGAGACTGTATTTTCTCAAACAGAGAATTTCTTGTGGTCTCCGTAAGCTTTTCAGATGCGGCTGTATTGAGAAGCCCCGACAGATATTTGAAAATGCCTATTGCCACAGCAAATCCGATTACAACGAGAGCAACAGCCCAAAGATTGCCTTTAAGGAAATCAATACCTATGACCGATGTAATGCGTCCGGCAATTGAAGATGGGTCAACCGCCTTTTCACCGATAATGGAGTCGGTCAGAAGCCTGATTATCTGGGGATAAATAAGTTCAAGAATCGAGACCGCAAGGGTTGCAAGCATACTGAAAATGAAGATATGTACCGATCCCTTCATGAACTTCAGGATCAGTAAGACTTTGGAGTTTTTTTGCATTGAAACCTCCGTAACTATCCGCATAAAGCGGTGGGTCGTATAGCCATTCGGTCTGAGTTAGTGAGTGGTATAACTGTCGGTGCGGTATGCAGAGACTTTTGACCGAAGCACGGAACGTCACTTTTTCCGACACAGAGGACAAGCTGACAGTCCGTACAGAATAAAGTATATCACAATTTTCCTGCAAGTACAAGTTTTTTTCGTACCTTTAAAGGATTTTTACATTTTTTCTGTTGACTTTACAGATGAGCTCGTCCATAATATATAGCGAAGAAGTATTTTGTGAATCATATGGCAAGAAAACCGTGATTAAAAAATAAAAATACGTAGTAACAGATTAATGCGGAGTTAGTTGATGAAATATTTATCTGAAAATGAAATTTATGAGCTTATTCCCGAGGCTTATGAGCTTAAAAAATACGAAAGGCTCGAATGTATCTCGTCCACGGGTGTCATTCTGAGACATAAAAAAAGCGGAGCGAGGGTTGCGCTTTTTATAAACGATGATGAGAACAAGCTGTTTTCCGCGGCGTTTTATACATCTCCCGAGGATAACTGCGGAACGCCCCATATCATCGAGCATTCGGTTTTGTGCGGTTCTGAAAGATATCCTGTGAAGGACCCATTCATGCAGCTTGTGAAAAGCTCCATGCAGACCTTCCTTAATGCCATGACCTATGCTGACAAGACAGTTTATCCCGTGTCATCCTGCAACGATGCGGATTTTATTAATCTTTCGAATATATATCTCGATGCGGTTTTTGCACCGAATATTGCAAAGCATAAAGAGGTATTCATGCAGGAGGGGTGGCATTACGAGCCAAATGAGGACGGCTCCTGTGACATAGGCGGTGTCGTTTACAGCGAAATGCTGGGGGCGGTGTCCTCTCCCGATTCCAATGTGTACGACGGACTTATTTGTGCGCTTTTTCCGGACAATGCGTACAGCCTGAACTCAGGCGGAGACCCTGATCATATTCCGAGCCTGACGTATGAAGCATATCTTGATTATTACAGACGTCACTACAATCCCTCCAACTGTTACATAACTCTCTACGGAAACATGGACTTTGCCGAAAGACTTTCGTATATTGACAGGGAATATCTGTCGGCGTATTCTTATACGGAAAGACCTGCGCCCATAGCTGAGCAGCCTCCCTTCGGAAAGGGGAATATCAGACGTGTTACAGAGACCTACCCGGTGTCTTCGGATGAGGATACCGAAGGAAAGAGCTTCCTGGCCTACGGAGTTGTGTGTGCCGACTCGAATAATGCTGTCGAGTGCCTTGCGTACGATTTCCTGTCCGACATTTTGGTTGAGTCTCCCGGTTCCCCTGTTAAGAAGGCACTTATATCAGCCGGTATAGGTGACGAGGTGTACGGAGGATTCCTCAATCACATGAAGCATCCCGCTTTTTCGGTTATTGCCAAGAATACCGACACGGCAGAAGCTGACCGATTCTACTCCATTATCAACGATACTCTGAAAGAGGTTGCAGAAAACGGGGTAAATAAAAGATCACTTTTGGCCGCCATTGAGCGCAGTGAGTTCCGCTTCCGCGAGGGTGAACAGGGCAGCACGTCACGCGGACTTAATGCAAATCTCAGTATGCTTCAGAACTGGCTATATTCGGATGATGATCCCTTTGCGTACATTCGTGCCGACGAGCTGCTCTCAGAGCTTCGATATTTGTGCGACACAGACTTTTACGAGGGGCTTGTCCGCCGTCTCATAGATCCTGAGCATGGAGCTATCTACATTCTTGAAGCTGAAAGAGGAATGAATGAGAGAAAGGCTTCAGAGCTTAGAGAAAAACTTGATGCTTACAGAAGTGAAATAGGTGATGAAGGCTTTGATAAGCTGTGCTGTGAGTATGAGGCTTATACGGAGTATCAGAACAGAGAAGAGTCGGAGGAGGAGCTTTCCTGCATTCCCGTTCTTTCAAGAGAGGATATTTCAAGGGAAGCTCACCCCCTGTACATCAGGGAGGAAAAGATAGGCGGAGCTGACGCCATAATCCATGATATCGATACCAACGGTATCGCATACGTCAGACTTATGTTTGACATTGCCCATATACCCAATGAAGACTTGTTTTACCTTGACCTTCTTTTCGCCATTCTCGGCAAGACTGATACGGAGTCTTATAAATATGAGGAGCTTCTTGATGAGATAAGGCTGAACACAGGCGGATTTGGCTTCACCTGTGAGATGTACCGCTGTGCAGACGGGTCTTTCAGACCTATGTGCGAGGTTAATCTCAGAGTTCTTGCAGGAAAGCTTCGCAGGGCTTGTGATCTTGTGCGTGAGATACTTGAAAAGACCGACCTCGGTGACAAAGTACGTATCAAGGAGATAATTACGGAGCTGATCAGCGAAAAGCAGAGGGATATAGTTACTGCAGGCAGTGAATTTGCTGCTGCGCGCGCACTTGCTTATTTCAATCCCGCAGATGCGGCTGAGGATTATCTCGACGGTATTGCGGCGTATATGAGTGAAAAGGAGCTTTGCAGAAATTTTGACGAGTCCTTTGATGAGATGTCATCGAAGTTCGAGTCGCTTATAGACAGCATATTTGTCAAGCGCAGATTAACCGTCAGCATCACTGCAGATGAAAAAAACATGGATGACGTTGTGAATACCGTAGCTGACTTTGTGTCAATAATACCATACGGTGATGAGGTGACAGCTGCCGAAAGACTCCCCATGGGCCAACTGAACGAGGGATTTATGACGACCTCCAAGGTACAGTACGTGGCTGTTGCCGGAAACCTTGATTCAGCGGGATATAAGTACAGGGGCGAATATCAGATACTCGCCTCACTGCTGAAAAACGACTATCTCTACCCCGAGATAAGAATGAAAGGCGGAGCATATGGATATACTTGCTCGTTTTCAGTGAATTCAGGAAACGTGTGCATGGCTACTTACCGCGATCCGTGCCTTGCAGAAAGTCTTGAAGTATTTGCCGCGTCGGGTGAGTTTATAAGAAGCGTATCCCTTGACGAGAGTGACGTGAACTGTCACGTCATAGGAACCTTCGGTAAGCTTGACAGACCCATGAGTGTGTATATGAAGGCATCGCGCTCCATAGCCGCGTATATGTCCGGAAGAACTTATGATGATATCTCAAAGGACAGACAAGCAATGCTTAATGCTGATGCAGAGTCCCTTCGTTCTCTTGCAGCCTCGGTGGATGCGGTCATGTCACAGAATTACATTTGTGTTATCGGTAATGAAGAAAAGATACTTGAAAACAAGCATCTTTTCGGAAAAGTATTGAAGCTTGGTTAAAGCTTGAATCTTTGTTATTCGGAGGTGATAAGCCTGAAAAAACGTATTATAATAATCTCTTCTGTGTTTCTCACACTGATACTCGTCGCTCTTTGCATATGGATGGTATTTTTCGCAGAGGATTACAGATACTCCGGAGTTGCTCCCGTTTCCAATGTGGGGCAGGCTCCCTATGTACTGACGTACCATCTGATAAACGACACGACCTTCGGAAATGATGAATATCTGTTTGTCAGACCGTCGGAGTTTGAAGAGCAACTGCAATATCTTACGGATGCAGGAGTTGACTTCCTGTTTGCGAGGGAGTGGTCGGTCACCTCATCTCCCTCCGTGATAATCACCTTCGATGACGGATACACGGACAACTATACGGAAATGTTCCCTCTGCTCAAAAAGTATAACGCCAAGGCGACGGTGTTTCTGATAACGGAAATGATCGGCACTGACGGATATATGACGGTGGAACAGATACGTGAAATGGCAGACTCGGGCCTTGTGTCATTTGAGTCCCATACACATTCTCACAAGGAGCTTACGTCACTTACGGACGAAGAGATGAGGCATGAGTTCTCCGAGTCTTGCAGGATCATTGAGGAGATCACGGGGCAGAAGGTAAAGTGCATTGCATATCCCTGCGGCGAGTATAGTTATTCAATGCTTGAGACGGTGGAGGAATACTTCTCCTTTGCATACACTACGAAGCATCCTCCGCACGTTATTGCATATTCCGCCCTTAACGTTCCGAGATTCTATATCGCAAGAGGTTACGGTAAAGCTGAGATGAAGGAGATATTCGAATGATCATTTTGCGCCTTTTTTTGTGAAGATGAGCCTGCCTGCCTTCAGTATGATGTCTGCAGGGAACACCGTCATTGCGAGAAGAAACGTGAAAAGCAGTTCACGGGCGTTAAGGGGAACCGTTCTGAAAACGTCACCTCCGAAGTAGATCATGAGAAGCTGTACCGATGCGGTCAGAACCATTATTAAAATGAATACCGGATTTCCGGAGAGGCTTGACGAAATGTTGAGCCTCTCCGTTCTTGCACAAAAGGAGTTGGCGATCCCACAGAACACGAACAGTGCAAAGAATACGGTCAGGTAGTAAACCTCACCGCCTCTTGAAAATAACGAATGAACTCTGTCCGACAAAAGGCAGAACATACATAGAAGCAGGGTATAGATACCGCTGCAGAATATCCTTTGGACCATGGAATTTGTAAGTATTTTTTCGTCACGTTTGATGGGTGGCATATTCATATATGATTCAAGTGGCGGCTCGGCGGCAAAGGCAAGGGAACCGAGAGTATCCATGATTATGTTGATCCACAGCATCTGAGTGATGGTTATGGGCGAATCGATTCCGAAAAGCGGACCGAGCAGGGAGACACCCACGGCACATACGTTCATTGTAAGCTGAAAGAGAATGAATTTTCTGATGCTTTTGAAGATAGTTCTTCCGTAAAGTATTGCCCTTACAATGGAGGCGAAATTATTGTCTGAGATTATTATATCACCCGCATCTCTGGCGGCATCTGTACCGCTTCCCATGGCAAATCCCACGTCAGCGGCTTTCAGTGCGGGAGCGTCGTTGACCCCGTCACCGGTCATACCGACAACGTGACCGGCGGAGGACGCGACCTTGATCAGTCTTGTCTTGTCAGCGGGGGTTGCTCTTGAAATGACCGAAACGTATGGGAGTATTTCGCTGAGTCTTTCGTCTGACATTTCGTGAAGATCACGGCCTTTCAAAACGAGTCTTTGCTTTCCGACTGAGGTGTCCTTTGAATAAATCTCATAATTTTTCGGCAGGATCCCCGCGTCAGTGGCAACGTGGGCGGCGGTGGTATCGCTGTCACCGGTCAGCATAATGACCTTTACTCCGGCATTGCGACATTTCAGGGCGGCAGACCTCACTTCATTTCGTATCTCATCACGTATGTAGAAGGTACATACGTATGTCAGATCAGCAGGACGCCCGCCTGATTTCAGAAGATCGAAGGCTTCTGCAGATCCGTATGCCTGAGTGATCATGCGTTTTCCTTCGCTTTTGGGAGGGAAAAAGGACTTTCCACCGTTTTCTCCGATGGAATGTATTCCAAAAAGACAACAGCTCAATATGATCTCCGGTGCGCCTCTGACTACCGTGATCATGCTACCGTCCGAAATACGTCTGATCTTTGCGGCGGCATATTTTTGCTC
This sequence comes from uncultured Ruminococcus sp., assembly GCA_964474245.1. Classification (GTDB taxonomy): domain Bacteria; phylum Bacillota; class Clostridia; order Oscillospirales; family CAG-272; genus RUG11130. Next base: position 10,263 of record CAYYRY010000050.1, read on the forward strand.
TGAGGTGAAC
>CAYYRY010000051.1:0-10062 GCA_964474245.1 uncultured Ruminococcus sp.
GATCATAAATATGACTGCAAAGACGAATGCCATAACGATAAGGATCATCTGTCCTCCGTCCTTCAGTCTTTCACTGATGGACATTCCGTTGTTCATTACGGAATCCATATTTACTTCGGCAAGTGTTCTGATCATGTTCATAGAGAAATCCTTTCTCACTTACAGAGGCATCGTAAGATGCTTGCGTGAAGCGGGAGTCTGACTCTTTGAAGTGAGCATATACACAGCCGCACCGATACGCGCACGAAGCTCCGCAGATGCGATAATATCATCGATCTCACCGGAGGAAGCAGCCTCAACGGGTGTTGCAATACTTTCATCCCACTGACGCTCAAGGTCTTTTCTGCTGACGTCAGAGGTGATCTGATCGTTCATCATGAACGCAACTGCAGATGACGCATTCATTGCGGCGATCTTAGCGGTGTCAAGTGCAAGAACAACGTCAGCACCAAGCGCCTTTGAGCCGAGCACGGTAAACGTTGAGCCGTATGCCTCGCCGACGATAACGGTGATCATGGAAGAAGATGCAGCAGCATATGCACTCGCAAGCTTTGCAAGCTCAGATGCAAAAGGAGACGTTTCGGAAGAAATACTGCTGTCAAAGCCTACGCTGTCAACAAGAGTAATAACAGGGATATTGAAGCTGTCAAAGAGGGATACAAGACGTGACGCCTTTCTTGCTCCGGCAGCAGTAATAACACCGCCATCTGCAGCCTTATTCGTTGCTACTATACCGACGGAAGTACCTCCGACGGAAGCAACACCGCCGATGATCTCCGGAGCATAATTGCTGTAAAGCTCAATAAACTTTGCATTATCTGCAAATGCACTGATAAGCTCGTGAGCATCATGAGCTGACTCGTAAGCATCAAGTGATACAGGACGGTTTAAACTGTCGTTTGAGATACCCTCCGGTGTACCCTCAAAATTATTGGACGGGAAATAGTTGAGAATATCGCGGACCTTACCTACCGCGTCAGCGCCATCTACCGCACTGATCGCTGTAACGCCGAGATCAGCCTTTCCGTTTGTATTGGTGTTAAACGGAGGATTAACCGAGAGAGAAGCATCTTCAGTTTTTATAACCAGGTCGAACATACCGCAAATTACGGCAGCAGCACCGGCAACGTATCCGGATGCTACGGCAATCTGAGGTATCACGCCTGAAGCCGCAGAGGCAGCCTTCATGATCTTGCCATATCCCGCAAGCACACGTACACCCTCGGGAATAACAGCTCCCGCTGAGTCAAATATTCCTACAATGGGAGCACCGTTTTCCATTGCAAGACGGTATGTCTCGCAGATCTTGCGTGCATGAGCTTCACTTACAGAGCCTGCAGATCTTGCAGTATCCTGAGCGAATGCGTAAACGAGACGGCCGTTTACAGCACCCCAACCGCATATTACGCTCTCAAAGTCATACTCATCGGTACCGTCAAACTCAGATCTGCGTCTTCTGACGTATGCCCCGATCTCAGAAAAGGTTCCTGCATCAAAAAGTCTTTCAAGGCGTTCTCTTGCGGTAAGGCAACCGCCGGAAGGCACGTCCTTCTGAGCAAGAAGCTCACGGAGCGCTGAAGCAGTCTTGACAGTAACATCTTTAATGATGTTTGAAAAGGCTTCAAAGTTGAATTTTTCCATGAATTCCTCCGATAAAAATAAATAATTAACAGGTATCAGTATATGCGAAAATCAATGCCTGATTAATATTATAATCAGTTTGTCTTGATTTTTATACATTCCGCCAATTTATAATAATGATACATCAAATTCATACATTTTTCAATAATATATCCGATTATTTACATTTTTTTCATATTTTTCTGTGATACTATTAACCGATTTATTATATACTTATTCTAAGTTTCCCGCGTATATACGCAAAAAGCGCGTTTTCCCGTCAAACAGAAGCCAATTCACCGTCTGTTATTTTCCGACACGCACGCTTGGCTCATTAAACAAAAAATAAACGGAGTAAAAAATGATAATAGATTTTCACACCCACGCATTCCCTGCCAAATTAGCCGAGAGGACTTTGAATGTACTTAAGGCAAAGATCAATATCGAACCTAATACAGACGGAACGCCGGCGGGTCTTGAAAAGCAGATGAAGCTTTGGGGAGTTGATCTGTCCGTCGTCTGCAATATTGCGACCAATCCCCGTCAGCAGACAAACGTAAACAACTTCGCCATCGAAACAAAGCTCTCACACCCCACTCTCTGTCCCCTTGGCAGTATAAACCCCGACAGCGAGAATATTGAGTCGGATCTTGAGATCATTCACGAGGCCGGAATTCCCGGGATAAAAATACATCCTGACTACATGGGACACGAGCTGAACAGTAAAAAGTTCGATCCCATATACGAGATATGCTCCTCACTCGGACTTTTCGTTATAACTCACGCAGGTTTTGACGTCTGCTCACCGGAGCATATTCACGCAACACCCGATATGATCCTTGACATTATCACCCGTCACCCCAAGCTAAACCTTGTAGCGGCACATTTCGGCAGTAACATGATGTTCGGCGAGGTGCTCGAAAAGCTCTGCGGCAAAAGAGTATGGATAGACACATCCCTTGCTTACGTTGAAAACACCGACAACACAGTTTTAAAGAAAATACTGTTAAAGCATGACAGCGAAAGGATCGTTTTCGGCAGTGACGCACCGTGGTGTCCCCCCGACGAAAACGTGCGCTTTATCGAAAGCTTCGGTCTCGGCACTGCTCTTAACGAAAAAATTTTTGCAGGCAACGCAAAGCGTCTTTTGAATCTCGACTGAATTGCGCAATTATTCAAAAGTCCAAAGCGGCAAAGTTGTATGTACGGTTATGATGTAAGTTGAAGGGAAAACAGGGGAATCGTCGATTGTAGTCGGCTCCTTGACGAATAAGTTTTTCGCACCTTGCGAGGTGCGACCAAGGACTCTGTCCTTGGATTCTGCGATTTTTTGTAAAAAATCGAGTAAAACATTATACTATAGAATAACATTATACTACAGAATGATGAGATGTTTAAAACACATATTCATCATTCCACAACCAAACAAAAGACGCCCTCACGAGGAAGGCGTCTTTATTCGTTTGGTTTTATAGTAGGATCACAATTCAGTTAACCTTCAGATCAAATGAATCCTTCGTCTGCGGGAAGATCTGCAGTACCTGCCATAACCTTCTCACGGAACTCGCGAAGCTTGATAGCTCTTTCTTCAGCTCTCTTCTCAAGCTCAGCGGTACGGATAACGATAGCGCGGTTGATGTCTTCAACAGCCTTATCGGAGTCAGCGCCGTAGTCAATGCAGGTGCTGAGAATCTTGGTGCCGTCAGTACCGTAGATGTTGAATACGTAATAGGTAACGTCGTCACCCTTCTGAGGCTTATAGGTCTTAACCTCAAGGTCAGCCTTGGAAAGCTCTGTATACTTATAGGAACCAGTAAATACCTCATTGACAGACTCGTCAGTAACGCAAATACGCTTACCGTAAAGATACATTTTTTCACCTGTAAAAATCAGGTTATAAGCAGCAAAATAGTTGGTTCTGGGAGTACCGTCAGTACCCTTCTTGAAGTATACAACGTCTTCGGTAGGCTCAAAGTCATAACCGGTAAGGTCAACGGGTTTAAGCATCTTAAGGAAGTTTTTCTCAAACACGTCGAACTTCTTCATTGAAGCTTCCTGAAGCTCTTTTGTAAGCTCTTTAGCCTGATAGTCAATGTCAGAATCGTTGGACTTTCCTCCGCTTGCAAAAACAAGAACGAGGAGAGAAGCAATAATTCCGAGGATACCGCCCAAACGGGAATCCTCAAAGCATACAAGGAAAATTGAAATTGCAAGGATAACAAGACCGATAATGGTAGGAATCGTTATCGGCGGTGCAGTAAAGTATTTGACGTTCTGTTTGGTTTCCATAAATATGTCTCCTGTTATGAAAATTTTAGATAATTCGTCGCACGAATTGTTATGTTATATTATATATTACCACAAAAACCTACGAATGTCAATACAATTTGTCATCTAAGCATAAACTTACGGATGAAATCTATCGTAAATTTTACACCCTTCTCGCCGAGCTCACCCTGCCATACGGAAGAATGCGGCTCAATGCTGAGACCTGAGTCATATCCGTACTTGTAAATAAGAACGAAAACGGTATTCCAGTCGATCTGATCAATCCCTGCCGGCGGATCGTCAATACTCTCACCGTTAAGTCTCGCAGCACCCTTAATGTGCATATGAGCGATCCTGGGAAGCCATCTGTCAAGCTCCTCCAGGTATCCGAGATAACCCTTTGTTCTGAAGAATGCATGAGATGGGTCGTACTTGATCCACAGATCCGGTACAGCCTCAAGAACGATGTCCCAGGCATGAGAGTGGCAAACAAAGTTACCCCAGTCACAGTTGTAGGTAGCTGCCTTGATACCGAGCTTTTTTGCTTCCTCGGTAATCTTTGTGAAGTACTCGATAGCGGCACCGTAATTCTTATATCTGCTGACGCTTCCGTCGTAGTTACATCCGCAAACGAATACGGGACAGCCAACCTCAGCCGCTGCATTCATGAGTCTGATATTCTTGTCAAGCTCTTCGGGAACGATAACACCGCCATTGTTTGCATGAAGATTCCATCTTCCTACAGAGCCGATCTTAACGGGACTGTTCTGCAGAAGCTTCTTTGTCTCGTCAACCTTTGCAACGAAGTTCTCCGTATCGGGATCAAAATTGCAGCAAACCTCAATAAAGTCAAGTCCTAACTTTTCGGTTTCTGCGAAAGCGACCGGTCCGTACTGGTCCTTCATTGATTCACAAATCATTCCAAGTTTCATAGTTCCTCCGTTCTACCACGGTACTTGCGCCGCAGTGAAAAAATCAATTAAGTACGGTTAGCATGAAAAAACCGCATATTCTTAATTGATTATACCACTACTTTCCTTTATTTTCAAGAATTTAACCGAAAATTGAGGATAAATTATCGCAAAATCAATCAAAAAACCTCCAAATACATCACAAATTTTCGTTTTGCACAATCACTTTCATTTTTTTTGAATTTAAGTTGTCAAGATTGACGGGCAAAAAATATTTGCAAGCTATTGATTTTATTTTTAGTTTTTGTTATAATACATGTATACAAGTATGCAGTGGTGTACTGCTTAAATCAATGATGAAAAAAGATCAACTTTCAGGAGACTAATATGATTTCACGTGATGTAACTATTAAAAATAATGTTGGACTTCATGCAAGACCCGCTACATTCTTTATCCAGAAGGCAAACTCCTTTAAGAGCTCCATTTGGATCGAAAAGGATGACAGACGTGTTAACGCAAAGAGCCTTCTCGGTGTTCTTTCCCTCGGTATCGTTAAGGGAATGACCGTTACTCTCTATGCTGACGGCGCTGACGAGTCTGATGCGCTTGAAGGTCTCGCAACTCTTATCGACACGGGATTCAACGAGTAATTACTTAAACCTTTACGCCTTGTCTGACATGCTGACATATGATTTGTTCGCATTGCGGATAAGGCGTTTTATCTTATACAGTGGAGTAACCAATGCAGAATAAGCCTACAGCAGAAAGAAATATTGAAATGTTGCGTTCCAAAGCAGCTGCTCTTCCCCGTCTGCCCGGAGTATACATCATGCACGGAAAAAACGGGGGCGTTATCTATGTCGGCAAATCTCGCTCACTCCGGGACAGAGTCAGCGGTTATTTTCACGGTGTCCACGATACCAAGACCGAGCAGATGGCGTCAAGTGTATACGATTTTGATTTCATCGTATGCTCAACTGAAATGGAAGCGCTGTCTCTTGAAAACAGACTTATAAAGCATCACACCCCGAAGTATAATATAAAACTGAAGGATGCCAAATCATACCCGTATATAAGGCTTGACCACAAGTGTGAGTACCCGCGCATCACCATGACGAGAAACCGTTTCTCCGACGGAGCCATGTATTTCGGACCGTATTCTTCAACCTCCACCGTTTATTCGGTGATCTCGTCATTGGAGCGTACCCTCGGAATTCCCTCATGTAAGCGAAAATTCCCCGCTGATATCGGAAAAGGTCGGCCATGCGTCAACTATCAGATCGGCAGATGTGTCGGCGTTTGTACGGGAAACGTAAGCCCCGAGGAATATAAATCCACTGTAAACACCGCCATAGACATACTCCGCGGCGGCACCTCCGGAGCCATCAGATCACTAACGGAGGATATGCTCCGCTATGCCGATTCCGAGGAATTTGAAAAAGCCGCCAAATGCCGCGACACCATAGCTTCGCTGAAAAAGCTGGGTGAACGCCAGACAGCGGTCACCTCCCCTGACGTGGAATGTGACGTGTTCGGCTTCTGCCCCGCTGACTCTACCCTATCCGGTCACGACAGCATTTCAGCATTCTTCATCCGAAGCGGTTACATCTCAGACCGTGAGCATTTTCTCTTCGACGACAGCTCCATTTCTGCCGTTGACACAGCCGAGACCGACGGCGACTCTCCCCTTGTATCCATTATCACAAGAATATACGCAGACCGTGAATATATCCCCCGTGAAGTCCTTCTCTCCTTTGAGCTGTCCGAATCCGATAATGAGCTTATAAAGAGCTTCATCAGCGAAAAAGCAGGTCACAGGGTCACGGTAAAAACGCCGAAGCGCGGTGCTTCAAGGTCACTTTGTACCCTCGCCGTTAACGACGCAAGACAGCACGCGGAGAATAAGGTGACCAAACGCAAAGCCACCGAAAAAATGCTTTTCCGCCTTGCCGAAACACTGAGACTCGAGGTATTTCCCGAGCGTATCGAGGCTTTCGATATTTCAAATATCGGAAGTGAACACATAACCGCAGGCATGGTCACAGCCATTGATGGGAAGCTGACCAAAAGCGAATACAGAACCTTCTCCATAAAGGACCTTGATGCTCCCGATGACTATTCTTCCATGAAGGAAGCGGTACTGAGAAGGATGGCACACACCAAGGAAAAGCTACCCGACGGTTCCCCTGCCCCCTCCCCTGACCTTATTCTCCTTGACGGAGGTGCAGGTCACGTCAGCGTCATAACGGAAGCCCTTTCATCCAACGGATACGACGTACCCGTTTTCGGCATGGTAAAGGACGACCACCACAAGACAAGGACATTAGTCTCTGCCGACGGTGAGATCGATATTTCAAGACTTACCGATGTCTTCAGATTCGTCTATTCACTTCAGGAAGAGGTACACAGATATACCCTCAGCAGAATGACGGGAGTCAAACGGAAAACGCTTAAAACGTCAAGCCTTGAAAAAATTCCAGGTATCGGTCCCGTCAAGGCAAAGAAACTGCTGTCTCACTTCAAAACACTTGGTAACGTAAAGAAAGCAACAGCAGATGAGCTATCCTCCGTTGACGGAATAAATCAAAGCGATGCTTTAAATATATGCGAGTATTTTAATCTTGACAAACCGAAAGGATAATATATTATGAGAATCATTACAGGAACAGCCAGAGGCACAAAGCTTGAGACCCTCGAAACAGACGCTACCCGCCCCACCTCCGATAAGGTTAAGGAAGCCATATTCTCAATGATCCAGTTTGAGATCGAAGGCAGACGTGTTCTTGACCTGTTCGGCGGTTCCGGTCAGCTTGCCCTTGAAGCACTTTCAAGAGGTGCCGCACGTGCTACGATCATTGACGAGTCCAGAGATGCGGTTAATATAATAATAAGCAATGCAAAGCACGCAAAGCTCTACGACAGATGCCGTATCTCAGCAATTTCATATGCCGCATTCCTGAAGAGCTTCTCCGAAAGTGACAAATTCAACATCGTGTTCCTTGATCCTCCGTATGATTCCGAAATGATGCACGATTCTTTGAAGCTTATATCCGAGCACGACATTACAGCGCCCGGCGGATATATCATATGCGAGAGCGACACCAAGCCTGCCAAGAAAAAGAATCAGGAAAAAAAGGATCCCGAAAAACTTGCTGCATCCGTGCTCGCTGACGTTTTCGCGGGAGACGTTGAGCTTATGGACAAGTACGACGTGGAAAGAAGTACCGTTTACGGCAGAACAAGGGTCACAATCCTTATAAAGAAATGAGATCATCATGAAGAAATGCGTAATACCCGGAAGCTATGATCCCGTAACCGTCGGTCACGCGGAGCTGTTTAAAACCGCCTCGGCATTGTTTGACGTGGTGTACGTCGTCATAGTGGTAAATTCTGCAAAGCAGGGCGGAATGTTCACCGCTGATGAACGCCTCCGTATTATGAATTCTGCAATCGACAGCTTGAAGCGTGACGGTTACAATAATATTAAAGCCGTACTGTATTCGGGTCTGACTACGGACTGTGCCGAAGAGCTTGGTGCGAAATATCTCGTTAAGGGAATACGAAACGCTACTGATTTTGCTTACGAGTATGACCTGTCTCAGATAAGCAGAAGATTTGATCCCACCGTTGAAACGCTGTTCCTCCCGTCAAAGGCAGAGGTAGCCTGTGTCAGCTCCACTTACGTGCGAGAGCTTATAAAGTACGGAAAATTCGACAGCTCGGATTTTGCCCCGGGAACTGCTGAACTTATAAAAAACTTGAAAGAAAACAAATAATTTTGAAAGTCACGGCTTGCCCAAAGGAGGTATACCGTGACTTTTAATTAATATCTGTATTAATACCTGATATAATTATTGTCAGATATTGAATATTCATGATAATATCCCGACTTTGCCGTGAATATACTTAAGTAAAACTAATTCAGGCGAGGGATTATCAATGGACAATGTCTGTGAATTCGGAAAAGGCAGTATCAAAAAGAGCCGTAAGATTGCGGATAGTGAGGATTATATACGCTTTGATACAAGGAATGGACTTGACGACAGTGCGGTATCTGCATCCAAACAAAAGTACGGCACCAATACATTCACAAGGAAGAAAAAGCGCGGTTTCATCAGCGAGTTTTTCAAAAACCTTTCTGACCCAATAATCCGCGTGCTCATCATCGCCATGGTGATAAACGTCCTGTTCACATTTCACAACGTAAACTGGATAGAAATAGGCGGAATCGGTATTACCGTCCTTATCGCCACTCTCGTATCAACGGTGTCTGAGTTCAGCAGCAATGCGGCTTATGACAAGCTGTTTTCAGGAGTGGATGATCACAGGCATCCCGTATTGCGAAACGGCGAAAAGGTAATGGTCCCCGTCTCAGAGATCGTGCGGTTTGATATAGTATCACTCTGTCCCGGTGACGTTATTCCCTGTGACGGTATACTTGTTTCCGGTGAAATATCCTCAGACCAATCTGCTATTACCGGAGAATCAAAGCCTCTGCAAAAGACTCCCATAAAACAAAGCCACATCACGGAAGAACAGATCGCCTCCATCTCTGATCCATCTGAACCATCGTGGTTGTCACGAGGTGCGGCTGTTGTCGCGGGGGACGGACTTATGCTTGCCTGTGCCGTGGGAGACAACACCTTATACGGCAGTATTGCAGGCGGACTTCAGGAGGCAGCGTCTCCAAGTCCCCTGAAGGAACGTCTCACCGCCCTTGCCGCGACCATCAGTAAGATAGGTTACGTCGGTGCCGCCATCGTCGCACTCACGTACCTCTTTAATGTATTTGTCATCAAGAACTCCTTCACCCCTGCCCTGATCCTCAGTGACCTCAAAAACATCAGCTATGCAGCATCAGAGGTACTCCATGCTATTACCCTCGCAATATCAATCGTAGTCGTTGCCGTCCCCGAGGGACTGCCTATGATGATAACCGTCGTACTGTCTGCCAATATGAAGAAAATGATGCGTCACCATGTACTTGTAAGACGTCTTGTGGGGATAGAAACGGCGGGAAGCATCAGTATACTGTTTACCGATAAAACGGGCACTGTCACCACGGGTAACATGGAGGTCAGCGGCATTCATCTGTACGGTATGGATTCACTGATAAAGCCAAACGGAATATCCGACAAAAATACAGCAGAGATGATCGCCCTCGGACGCACCTTCTGTTCGGGTAAAAGCGGCGGCAACATGACAGACCGTGCATTAAACAAGTTAAGATATACCCTGAAGCCCAACGAATACGAATCTATC
>CAYYRY010000052.1:0-9885 GCA_964474245.1 uncultured Ruminococcus sp.
TGACACGTATCGCAATCGTCTTTTTGATCACGACTCTCATAAATAAGATCATAAATTCCAAGAAAAAAAAATCACCCCTGCAAGGAGAAATATATGACCGGTATTAAAAAAGAATTCAAAAACCCATCCTCCAAGTACCGTTCTGCACCTTTTTGGTCATGGAACGACACAATGGAAAAGGAAGAGCTTTCCTTCCAGCTTCGTGACTTCAAAGCACACGGTATCGGCGGAGCTTTTGCACATCCCCGAATCGGTATGGTTACGGAATATCTGTCCGAGGATTTCTTCCGTGCCTTCAAGGATTGCCTTGACACGGTTAAGGAAGAGGATATGAAGCTCTATATGTATGACGAAAACGCATGGCCCTCAGGCTTTGCCGGCGGTAAGACTGCAAGAGCTGACTCCGGCGCCCTCAGTCCCATTGCGAAGTACCGCATAGTTGACGGCAAGGACCCTCAGTTCGGAGGCGAGCTTATATTCGCCGCTGAATATAAGGATGACGTTCTCGGCAAGGTACTTACCGATATTCCGAGAGAAGAGTGGAAGGATCATACTGACGGTCAGGTAATGGTCGTATACAACCTTATGCCCTTCAGCAGTGACTGGACGGGAGGTTATCCTTACGTTGATATCTCCCGCCGTGAAACCATTGACACTTTTATCAAAGTCACCCATGAGGAATACAAAAAACGTTTCTCTGAAGATTTCGGAGAGTATATCCCAGCCATATTCTCTGACGAAGCTAACTTCAACACAGACGGTCTGAACACTCTCCCCAACGGAGCACATATTGCGAAGAAATTCCGCGAGCTTTGCGGATACGAGTTGTACCCCAACTACCCCGCAGTATTCAGAAATCTCACAGGTCACAAGTTTGACCGTCCCTGTGAGAAGGTGCGTTACGACTACTATTACACCCTTCATGAGCTGTGGATCGATAATTTCATTAAGCCCATTGCAAAGTGGTGCGAGGACAACGGCATTGCATGGACGGGACACGATATAGAGCACCATTGGCCTCAGGCCCACGGCGGCCGTCCCAACCCCAGCGAGCAGACCACTTATGAGTTCCGTCAGTGGCCGGGTCTTGACCTTCTCCTTTGTGACTGGCTTCGTGAGGAACCCACAAACTATGATAAATATCTCATGTACGAGATCCGTTCTGCAGCTAACCAGTTCGGTTGGGAAAGAACTCTCTGCGAAGCCTACGGTGCAGGCGGATATCATTCCACCATGTACGACTACAAGAGACTCGGCGACTTCCTGATGGTAGGCGGTATCAACTTTATCTGTCAGCATCTGTCTTTATACTCCTATCTCGGCAACAGAAAGAGAGACTGTCCTCAGTCCTTCGACTACAGACAGCCATGGTGGGAAGAGTACACCGGTATGGCAGACTATTTTGCAAGAACGTCTTACATACTCTCCTCCGGAAAAATGGATCAGAGGATCCTTCTCATAAACGCATCCACCACAGGCTATCTCGTAGCTCCCGAGGAGGGTGACGGAATGGTTGACCACGCACTCACACCGGAGCAAGTCAAGAATCCCGATATGAGTGATTACCTCACCATTGTAGGTCTTCTCACAGACAATCAGTGGGATTTCGATATCGGTGACGAATACTCCATTGCAAGAAACACCGTAATCGAGGATGGACTCTTCAAATTCGGTAAGATGGCTTATGAGACAGTAGTTATTTCCAAAAATACTCTCAACCTCAGAGCTGACACCGTCAAGCTTCTTCTTGAGTTTGCCGCTGCAGGCGGACGCATCGTGACCACCGACGGTGAAAAAGTGAAGTTTGCCGAATACATCGACGGTGAAAAGGGAAGATGTGAAACGGAAGCTATAAGAGCTGCAGTTTCGTCCGTTGATTCCCCCGAGGCTCTTTGCAAGCTTTTATCAGAGGTTCACGAAGTCAGAATGAAGTCCACCACCAAGTGGCCCGTGGGCGTTCAGCATATCAGGCGTAATCTCGGAGACGGAAAGGCGGCTTATTTCATCGTAAACCACAGCATGGGCACCTTTGAAACAGAGCTGACTCTCATTGGTGACAGTGTAGCTAAATGGGATCTCTATACCGGTGATGCACACGGCTTAAAGTGTGTACACGGTGACGGATGTGTTACAATCCCCTTAAAGATGGAACGCTGTGCTTCCGTACTTCTCGTAACGGGCGAAAATCTTCCCGAGGAGGAAGCACTTCCCGAAGCTGCTATTGAAGTTGAGCTCAAGGAAGTAAGTGTTTCTCCCGACATGGATAATATGTTCTCACTTGACACCGCTGTTCTTGAAACAAGAGGTGAGACCTATCCTGAAAGATACGTACTTGAAGCTGCAGACCGTCTCTACAGACTTAATGATTTTGAACATGGTACTCCCTGGACACACATTCAGGTCGGAACGGAGATCATGGACAGAAATGCTGAATTCGGTCCTGAAAGCGCATTTAAGGTTACCTATAAGTTCAACATAGCTGAGGGTGTACTGCCCTGTAAGGTCAGAGTCGGAGTCGAAAGACCCGAACTTTGGGACGTTATCGTAAACGGAGAAAAAGTTACACACGACTCTTTCGATCCTCTCGATCACGGTATGGGAAGCTACGATATTTCAGGCATTATCAAAGAAGGTGAAAACATCATCGTTCTGGATGCTGAAAAGTTCACAGCTCTCAGTGAGATCGAGCCTGTTATCCTCCGCGGTAACTTCGGTGTCGATATTAAGGACGGTAAGTTCTTAATGACTCCTCCTGCTGAGACCATCAGCTACGGCAACTGGGGAGATTATAAAATGCCCTTCTATTCCGGCGGCGTAAACTACAGCTACAAGGCAAATCTTGAAGCTGCACCCGAGTCTGCGGTAATTACTCTCGGAAAGTATGATGCTACCATCGTATCGGTTACCGTCAACGGTAATTATGCAGGATTTATCGGTGAAGAAGGCGGACATTCTCTTGAAATAGGTAAGTATCTTACCGCAGGAGAAAACGACGTTAAGATCAGAGTTGCGGGAAGTCTTCGTAATGTTCTCGGTCCTCATCACGGCTACAACAAGTACATTCCTTACGATTGGAGTATGTATGAAAGAGGTCATCTCCCGACCGCTGAGGAGTACGCGTTCAGCGAGTACGGTCTCTACGACAAGCCTGTACTTAAAGTAAACTAAATAAGTATTACTCATCCCCTTTGCATGATAGGTAAAGGGGATGTTTGAGTATAAAAGAGGCACCTTGCAATCGTAAGGTGCCTCAAAAACCGAACTTATTATATTTTACGCAGGAATATTGTCAAGAGCATCATTGTCAACGTCTACGTCGTAGTCCTCAGTAGCCTGCTTGACAGCCTCAGTCTTGGCATCAGTCTGGAGATCGTTCTTGATCTGACCCTTCCAGCCTTCGATACCGCCTTCGTAGTACATGATGTGCCAACCGTAATCTTCGGATTCAACGAGACCGTGGTCGCCTTCCTTACGTTCAGCATTGAAGAGCCATTCTTCAAACTCCTCAACCATCTGACCCTCAGTTACACCTTCATAAAGACCGCCTGTAGCTACAGAACCGGGATCTTCGGAATACTCGGTAACAAGAGCCTTGAAGTCTTCAAGCTTTGCGCCGTCGGCAACCCACTTGTCGTAGACCTCCTGAGCCTTAGTACTATCCTTGTATGTATCCTTTGTGAAGAGGATGTGTCTTACGTCTCTGTAGGAGATGGACTCGTCACGGCCTCTTTCACGTGTCAAACGGACAACTGTATAGATCTTGCTGAGCTTGCTGTGATCGTCAGCCTCATCATCTTCATCGTGGTCGTGATCTTCTGTATCCTCGAACATCTTAATGTCATCAACCTTTGCGGCAAACGCCCAAGTGTTCTTATCGTCGGTAGAAGAATAAGCTACGTCCTCAGCTACGTAAGGCTTGGACTCAAGCTCCTTATCTGCCTCTTTTTCGGTCATGTGGAGAGCGTTCATGAGGTAATCCTTTACAACCTTCTTGAATCCTTCCTCATCCTTACCCTCAGCAAGAAGTCTGTCTGCATACTCCTTAGCTTCTGCTTCTGCATCAGCCTTAACTGCAGGATCAACCTCTTTTTCTTCCTCTTTCTCATCGGAAGAGCTTGCAGTATCAGTAGAATCTTCCTCAGCAGCCTTTTCGTCTGCCTCGATGATATCCTCGAAGTTGAAGGAATATGCAAGGTAATCTACTGTATCATAGCTGTTAGGCTCCTTTTCATATGCAGCCTGAAGAGCCTCGTCACTTACATCAACATCATCCATGATCTTCTTGGTGTACTTGCTTGCAAGGATCTCAAGCTCAAGAGCATCTCTGAGGTCACCCTCAGTTACGTATGAACCGTAATTGACCTTGATGAAATCCTTGAGGCTGTATCCTGCTGCTTTAGCAGAAGCCTTTACGTTTTCCATGGTATTTTCGAGATCTTCGTAATCAGCGTCCTCAAGTGAGATACCTGCTGCCTTTGCAGCTTCACAAAGAGTGAGCTGCTCGGAAGCTGTATCAACAGCCATACTCATGAAATATTCGAACCATGTCTGATCCTGAGAGAATGTGCACTGCTGAGCTTTAAGAGACTTGCTGGTATCAATAAAATTAGACATACTGATACCGTACTGCTCATACATAGAATAAAAGCTCTGATACTGAGAATTGAAGTAGTACGCCATCTGAGCTGTGGTGAGAGAATAGTTGTCAGAAGAAACTGCAACTGTTCTGCGAGCAAAGAAACCTGTATCAGTAACATAGTTGTACACGTTAAGAGCAATAACTGCAGCAACTATTACAACAACAAGCAGCGTAACTCCAATCTTTTTGAGCATACCGGATTTTTTGTTTTTGTTATCCACTTTAAACATCCGCCTTTCAAAAAATAGAATTATACTTATGTCGTCGCAATTAGAAACAGTTTTTTTGCGACAACATCACCATTATACCATAACTTCAGGATTTTTCATATACAAATTTATATTTTTTAAAAAATTTACAATTATTTTTTAAAAAATTACCCGCTGTCATGACATATCGTCTTCGACAGGCGGGTATTATAGTTATTCTTCTTCGGTACGGACGATTACTCCGTTTTCAAAGTATCCGGTGTATACTCTGCCTCCGGGCCAGGTGAAGGTTCCCTCACCGTTCATGAGGTTGTTTTCAAAGTCTCCCTCATATACCTCTCCGTTTGCCCATGTATACTTACCGTGACCCTCTCGCACGTCCTTTACAAATTCACCCTCGTAAACGTCGCCGTTTGCCCATGTGTATGTGCCGTGCCCGTGCTTCATATTATCACTGAAAGTACCGGTGTACGTGTCAAGATATGAATAGGTGATAGTACCGCTGCCGTCTCTTCTTCCGGATACAAACTGCCCCTTATAGACGGTGCCGTCTGAATAAGTATAGGTTCCTTCTCCGTCAAATTCACCGTTTTTGAAATATCCCTCGTATTTGTCCCCCGTTGTGGACGTATATACTCCATATCCTGAGATAACGTCGTTTACAAAGCCTCCCTCATAAACGTCACCGTTTTTACAAACGAGCTTTCCGTTACCGTGCTTCATCATCTTATCAAGAGATCCGGTATAAAGGTCTCCCGAGGAATATTCAAGCACTCCCGTATCCGCATTCACAGATGCGCTGGTACCGTCGGAATAACGGAGAACTCCTCTTTTCGGCGCACCGTTATCGCCTACGACACCGAAGAACTTTATCTCCAGTCCTTCGTCCGTGGTAGTGGAGATATACCTTACTCCCGCCAGATACAGACCGACGAGCGCAACTATGAGCAGGATAACTGCGGCAATAATTATCCTTGCCATTATTACACCGAAGCTCGTACGGCTTTTAACCTTATAAGAATCGTTGCGCATAAATAAAGGATTCCTTTCTCACTGTACTCTCAAGCCTCATTCAGCGCCAAAATTTGATATGTTCTCAAAGAATGACATGATCTGAGGAAGGAAATAAATGATCGCCTCACAGAAGATAACTGTCAGAACAAGACCTATTACAAGCTTAACGGGGTTTACCTCTGCACCTTCTCTGAGAATTGCGGGTGTTGAGGGTGTGTGCTGATCTTCTTCAGCGGACTTATCCTCTTCATCATCCATCAAAGGCTTCGGAGGATCTATATACCATTTTTCATTTTCCGTAAGCTTTGCGGGCTTATTTTTCGACTTTTTATCGTTTTCCTCTACAGCTTCGGGAGAAACACATTTCACCTTACGTCTCAGAGGAGAATATTCATATTTTAACAGTAAGCCTATGAGCTTTCTGATGCCGGGTTTGATTTTTTCAAGCTCAGACGTACTTACGGCAGTTTCTTTTGAAACCGCACCTGCGGAATTGACCGCTTCAACTATAGACTTTGCCCATTTTCTTTTGAAATAATCAAAAAGCGAGGCGGCAATTATAATTACTGCACCTACTCTTATGAGTATGGGCAAATATTCTGCAACATCTCCGAACATATATGCCCCATGCCTTTCTTAAGTTTAACATCAGACGGAGAATCAAAGTCTCCGCCTGACATTAAATCATGTTTTTGTTACTTTGATAAAGTAAATTTCATTCTGGTCCTCTGAGTATCGGAACCGCTGAGTTCTATCACGAAATCAAGCTCCAATATGCCCTCGCTGTCGGATACGGTATTGATAACACGTCTTCCGAATATGGTAACGGGAATAGCATAGGGCCCCATTTTATATTCTCCCTGGTTATGTCTGCCCTGCTCAACAATAAGAATACTGCTGAACGCTCCGCTGCGGATAACTGTTATGTATCCCGGCTCATCCTTCATGAAGGTCACCTGCGTAAGTGACTTCGGATTTCCGAGGATCTCGCTGTCATCGTAGGTGATGGTAACTCTGCCGTCCTTTTCACAAACGGTGGCTGTTGTTACTATCTCCAACTTCTGCGGACCGTCTTCACCGTCTCCCATGAACTCAGACAATAATTCCTCTGCATCATCTTCAGGTAAAGAAAGATCAGGGCCGTAGGTCATATCGGGAAGATCATATGCTGTAATGACCGACCGGAGCTTCAGCTTAACTTCAACTCCGTCAGTGGGAAGCTTTTCAAAAACGGACGACACGGCGATCAGTCTTCTGCTTCATCAGATTTGAAGTCACCGTAAATGGGCTTGATGTAAGGACACTCTTCCTTAACCTCATAGCCGGGCTTTGTGGGAGCTACCCAGTGAACGCCGTTCTTCAGGATCTGCTGAACGTAGGGGTTGTAGAAGGAGGGGCATACCTCATGACCGGGCTGGAAGTAGAAGATTCGACCCATACCGCGTGTGTAGGTAGCACCTGCACGGAAAATGTGACCTGTGGGATACCAAGCTGCAAAGATGAGATCATCGGGATCGGGAATATAGAAGGGCTCTGCGTAAAGCTCTTCGCTCTCAAGCTCGAAATGATCCGGGATGCCCTCGGCGATGGGGTGTGAGGGCTTGAGGTTCCACATGATCTCGGGGAACTCATCACCCCAGGAAAGACGTCCGCTTGTACCTACGATAGCCTTGAAGGGCTTGGACTCGTGTGCGGAGTGACAAGCTACAAATCCCATACCGCCTGTATAAACACGGCGTCTGATATACTCAACTCTGTCGTCTCTTACTGCATCGTGATGGCAGTGACCCCACCACATAAGAACGTCTGTATTGTCGAGTACCTCATCCGGAATACCCTGATCGGGATCGTCAAGGCAAGCAAGACGAACCTCAAGGTCATCACATTCGTCAAGGAATGACTTGATCTTTCCGTGAATACCGTTAGGATAAAGCTCCTGAGCCTTACTTCCCTCGTGCTTTTCATGTCTGAATTCGTTCCAGATAGTTACTCTGATCTTCTTGTTTTCCATAATAGTAATGATCCTTTCATATGGTTAGAATAATATTATGAAATACCGCTTGCTCTGCGGTTAAATCACAGGTTTTCAATTTATTATATCATATAAAAATATACCAAGTCAAGTAGCAGATATATTAAAGATTTTATTAACTGATATTTACTTCTCACTCACAATGCTTTCGGCATATCTGACAGCCTCCATAGCATCGGGAGCATATTTATCCGCACCTATTGCCGCGGCATATTCCTCGGTAAGTACAGCTCCGCCTACGATAACGCGACACCATGGAGCCTTCTCCTTGAGAAGCTTTACGGTCTCCTCCATGGCACCTACCGTTGTGGTCATAAGAGCACTGAGCCCCGCAATGGGAGCCTTTGTGGACACAACCTTATCAACTATCTTTTCGGGTGGAACGTCACGTCCCAGATCGTATACCCTGAAGCCATAGTTTTCCATTAGAAGCTTAACAATATTCTTACCGATATCGTGAATATCACCTTTGACTGTGGCAAGAACAAAGCTGCACTTATATGAGTTTTCCCTGGTATCTGTTGAAAACTTTGCTTTTATCTCTTCAAAAGCACTTTTTGCCGCCTCTGCACTCATGAGTAGGGAGGGAAGATATACCTTTTTTTCTTCATATCCTCTGCCGACTATATCAAGGGCAGGAATTATCTCCTTTTCAACAATATCAAGTCCCTCTTCGCTTTTCAGCTTTTCACGGGTAAGTTCTCCCGCAAGATCCTTCATTCCCTTTACTATGGCATCCGTCAGTGTATAAACAGTCGGATCGGTATTCATAGTTTTCACACCGGATACCGTCTGCGATACGGAGGTCTTATCTTCCATAAATGAGATATAATCACCGCACATCGGGTCAAATCCGTGAAGAGTCTTATATGAATAATACGCCCTCATCATATCCTCTGAATAAGGATTCATAATTGCGGCGGAAAGTCCCCTTTCCATGGCACAGGTAAAGAAAAAGCTGTTTACGGTGTCTCTGCATGGCAGCCCGAATGAAACGTTCGAAACCCCCAGCACGGTATGACAACCGATGGTATTTTTTATTGTATCAAGAGCCGAAAGCGTTGAAAGAGCCGCGCCTGTATCGGCACTTACGGTCATTGCAAGGGTATCAAACACGATATCCTTTTTGGAAATGCCGTATTCTGCAGCAGTTTTGATGATTTTTTCTGCTATGGCAACTCTCTCTTCTGCAGAGGGCGGAATACCGTTCTCATCAAGAGTAAGAGCAACGATAACACCGCCGTACTTTTTCGCCAAGGGGAATATGCTTCGCATGGATTCTTCCTTACCGTTCACGGAGTTGATCATTGCTTTGCCCGAGTACCGTCTCAAGGCTGACTCCATGGCGGCAGGGTCGGACGTATCAAGCTGAAGAGGCAGGTCGCATACAGACTGTATCTCGCATACTGTTTCCGTAAGCTTTGACACCTCGTCTATTTCGGGAAGACCTACGTTTACGTCAAGAATATGTACTCCGAGATCTCTTTGAGAAAAGGCTTCGGACAGGACATACTCCATGTTATCTTCTCTGAGTGCGGCTTTAAGCTTCTTTTTACCGGTGGGATTAATGCGTTCTCCGATAAGAATGGGGGATTTCTCAAATTTCACCGCATGGGTATAGGAGGATACCCATGTAATGTTCTTTTCCTTAATGGGCACAGGTGACAGATCCTTACAGGCATCAGTCAGAGCCTTGATATATTCCGGAGTTGTACCGCAGCATCCTCCCGCAATACGTACACCGCATTTCACAAGGCGTGATGCTTCAGCGGCAAAAGCATTGGCAGTGGTGCTGTATACGGTCTCTCCGTTTTTTACGGAGGGCAAGCCTGCGTTTGGCTTAAGAATAACTGGAATGGACGCTGTCTCAAGGAGCTTCATTGCCACAGGTGCAAGATGTTCGGGACCGAAGGAGCAGTTCACACCGATAGCATCGGCACCCATTCCTTCAACCATTGCACAGACAGCTTCGGGATCAGCACCCGTCATAA